>CAINVI010000275.1 GCA_903854075.1 Candidatus Pollutiaquabacter sp.
AGTCAATTGACGGATAAGTACGGTTTTTGCTTACGCACACAACGAGCCGGGGACCATGTCAAGGTTAATGATGAATTTACCATTATCGAACCGCCTGAACCAAAGCCAACTAAAATAGCTATTGAGAAAAAAGACCTCTACGAGTTCTTCAACCAGGATATTACCAAGCGGCTGAACACCATAATCAGCCTGTCACCTATCGATCGTATCACCAAAGCATAATAATAATGACGGAAAAGGTGACGCAATGTATAGGATGTTCCTCTAAGGATTTAAAATATTTAGGAAAGAAGTATCCTGATCAACTCTGTCGTTGCTCACATTGTGGTATCGTACAATTCACCAAGGATCCTACAGAACAGGAGCTTGTCACACATTATGCAAACTATCCTGTTAGCGGAACTATTTCACCAATAACGAGAAAGCGATATTCCGAATTACTCGACCTACTCGAAAAATTCAGAAATACGGGAAGGATACTAGATATCGGTTGCGGCGAAGGCTTTTTCCTGGAAGAAGCACAAAATAGAGGCTGGAAAGTATTCGGTACCGAATTCGCAGAGAAATACATTTCTATTTGCAAAGAAAAGCACATTGAAATGCATTATGGAAAACTGAATCCTGACCATTATAGCGAAGGATTTTTTGACGTAATAACTTGGTTTGAAGTCATCGAACATATCAACTATCCGGTGGACGAACTTAAAAATATCCATCGGTTACTGCGTAAAAACGGAGCACTCTACATCACCACGCCAAATTTCAATGCCTTGTCCAGGCACTGGTTAAAAGGAAAATGGTCCGTCATTGAATATCCAGAACATCTCGCCTATTATACTCCTCGGACGCTTCGAAATATTTTAAAAAAAGCCGGATTCTCCTCCATCCGGATAAAGACTACCGGTATAAGTCCTGGACGAATCACTCAATCCGTTGGTCGCTTATCCAACGAAACGTTTCATGATGTAGACCGCGTCTGGCAACAGCAGCTGGAAAAGAACAATGGTATGAAGCTGCTCAAGTCAGTCGTCAATTGGTTTCTAAATCTTACCGGCACCGGAGACAGTATGAAAGCTTTATTCAGGAAATCAAGCTAAAATGGATATTGTATTTCCTAAAATATCGGTCATCACTCCTTCCTACAATCAAGGCGACTATATTGAGGAAACCATACTATCAATAACCGGACAAGGCTATCCTAGTCTAGAATATATCATCATTGACGGAGGCAGCTCTGATCGAACGCTTGATATTATCAGACAATACAGCGACAAAATCAGCTATTGGGTCAGTGAAAAAGATAGCGGTCAAAGTGAAGCAATAAATAAAGGTTTAAAGAGAGCTACCGGCGATATAATAACATGGATTTGCAGTGACGATCTATTGATGCCCGGGAGTCTGTTTAAGGCTGCAGAACTATTCCGGAACAACCCGGAAGTAGGCGTCATTCACGGAAAGACCATTTTATTTGCCAACGGAAAAAAAGATCATATCAAGGGTGCTGATCCAGCAGATTTACCAATGAGTTATTTTGCAGCCATTCCATTTCCACAACCTAGCTCATTTTTCACCAAAAGTGCACTTCAAAAGACCGGATTACTGGTAAACGCTTTACACTATGCGATGGATTATGACTTCTTTATTCGCATGGCCTTTGAGTGTGAATTTAAAGCTTGTGACGATATATTATCGAAATACAGATTGCACAATGACAGTAAAAGTGTCTCAAAACTGCCGGAATTTTCCAAGGAATGGACTCAGGTCTTTTCACGATTTCTTCGCTCAGTAAATTGTCCGGATTTTTTATTGCATCAGTTGTCCAATAATGGATATTTTAATTCAGAGGTTTCGCCCTATAGCCACCACAAGGAATTCAACCCACATCAGATTCAAAAAATATGCGGACTTTTCCTATTCAATCAACTAATCGTTTGGTACAATCTTATTGATAAAAAGCGATCATTGGAGCTTATCCAATTAATTAGAGAAATAGATCCTAGTATTTATGATCGCCATCAATTGGTTCGGATGAAATGGAAGCTGATTTTAGTACCTACCATCCTTTTTAAATTCCTTCGTGCTCTGCTCCGCTAATAAATGGCTCCTTTTTTCACGATACTAACCACTACATACAACCGGAAAGACCTGTTCATGGCTACTTTCCGATCGATGTCGTCACAGTCCTTTTCAGACTATGAAATACTAATTGTAGATGATGGTAGCACGGATGGAACCCAGGAATTGCTCCAAACACTAGCCAACGACAACAAAAACGTACGCGTTATACTTCAGCCTAATTGCGAACGAGGTGCGGCAAGAAATACCGGAATTAAAAATGCATACGGCAACTATGTTGTATTGGTAGATTCGGATGATATCATAGATAAAAATCATCTACAACTATTACACGATACGATTTTTCGCATCGGAAATCCAGACTTTGTGGGAACCAAGTTTGACTTCGTACGCAACGGGAAGCACTATCCGGCACCTGTAAGTTCACTCCAAGAAGGCTACTACGATCATAAAGTGCTGCTTCACGGCAACGTTTTTGGTATTGTATTCGCTATCCGACGCGACAATCCTGCCTTGCAATTTTACGAGGAAGATCGTCGTTATGCTATACTTGAAGATTGGATGTTCAACTTCATCAATTTCAAATCATCTCCGATTTATCTTATTGATGCTGTTTCCTATCATATTATTGATCATAGCGAACGGAGTATGCGTTCAGATAATACTAAAATAATTCAACGGAAAAAACTAGCTGCAGAATGGATTTTAGAGCACGTGGAATTAAGTACCCATGAAAAAAACACCCTGCTAGGTTTTACAGACTATTTTTGTGCCATTCATTCGCACCTTGATTATAAGGATAGGACAGCACTTACCTATCTTCGTTCAGCCATCCAAAAGAACGGCTTGAAAAGAAACTATCTGTTACTGGCTATAAAATGCCTGGCAGGAAGGAAAAATATTGAAAGAATCACCTCCATTATCGGACGTTCATGAAAGGGAAAGGCGTTATTATCACTACTTATTTCAGTCTAAAT
>CAINVI010000276.1 GCA_903854075.1 Candidatus Pollutiaquabacter sp.
GGATACCGTTTGGGTAAAATACAACGCTTCCGACTGGGGCAATGCGCCTCAGGGTTACGATATGCAAGTCATTGGCGATTTCCCGGAAGATCATGTCCATATTGAAGGACTAAAATGTGGCAAATATTATCTGTATGCTTCCGGATGGGACACCTCCATCAACATGGAAGTAAAAGGCGGAATACCTTACGAAACAGACGAATCCTCGGGAGAGGTTGTTGTTAAAATACCGGTCGTTGAATAAACCGCCACGACAAAAGCTCCTTCGGGAGCTTTTGTCATTTTACACCAAAAATGGTTACCTTTAGAGTAGATGTTTAACGGCCAAAAATACGCTCCCTTCATTTTCAGCGCCAGCATTTACTTTGTTTTGGTTATACTTCAAACTGCATGTACAAAGAGCAATGAAAATACCGGCGAATTAATTCCCGGCAATATCACGTTAGATATTACCGTAGAACATCACACCTGGGGCGTTCCTTACACTCATGTCTACGTGAAGAAAAATACAACAATCTACCCTGGCGAAGACACGGCGCTGTATGACCTGCGAAAGATAACTGATAACGACGGAAAGGTATCCTTCGAAGGACTGCACCCCGGTAAGTATTTCGTGTTTTCGAAAGGTTATGATATGATTTGGGGGGACACAGTCATCGGTTATAGCCCCGTTCAAATCGTCAGCACTGCACTCGAAAACAATTCCCTGCAACTGACGTTAACCGTTAGTGAGTAAGTTCACACCCCGTATGAATCTGCGACTTATTTTTCTTTATGTATTTATACTGCTGCTTACGAGCTGTGTGGACCATCATGTGGAAGAACCTGACTTAAGTGACTATCCAGAAGCGGTTGCTGCCATTATCAATAACAAATGCGCCACAGCTGGCTGCCATAATGATATTAGTTATGCCAATGCCGGCGGTATTGATTTAAGCACTTGGGGAAGACTCTTTGACGGCGGCAGAAGTGGCAGCAGTGTTATTCCCTACTCCACGGACTACAGCTTTCTATTGTACTTTGTCAATACCGATTCCACGCGTGGTCCGGCATTGTTGCCAACTATGCCGATCGGTGACGCTCCCCTTTCTCTTTCAGAATATCAAACCTTATACGACTGGATTCAATCCGGAGCACCAAATAAAAACGGAACGGTGCGTTATCCTCCACGTGCCGAACGAAAGAAAATCTACACGTGCATGCAGGGCTGTGATCAGGTCGCCGTTATCGATGCTGAGAGCAATAACATCATGGCCTATGTGAGTGTCGGTAATGACCCAGGACTGATCGAAGCTCCACATATGATCCGTGTTTCGCCGGACGGACTGTATTGGTATGCTGTTTTTTATTCTGGAAATGTGGTCCAGAAATTCAGCACTCTGGACGATCGCTTGTTAGGTACCGCACAAATCGGACCGGCCGACTGGAACACAATCATGATTACGCCGGACGGCACCAAAGGATTTGTGAATGGCACGAATGCCGGAACCACGGTTGTGCTTGACTTAGTCAATATGATAGAACTTACCCGCTTCAGTATTGACTTCCCGCACGGCGGCTTCATCACACCGAACGGTCGTTGGCTCTATCTCACCTCGCAACTGGGAAACTTCATCAACAAGGTCGATCTGAGCGATCCGTTTTATTCTTATGACGCTGTCATCTTGCAGCCCGGCGAAATAAAAACGACGGCTTCCCGGTATGATGCTCATGAAATCATCCTTTCAGAGGACGGCAACACTTATTTTGTAAGCTGTCAGACTTCTGACGAAGTGCGCGCATTCCGCACTTCCAATGACAGTCTGCTCGCCGTGATACCCGTGGGTGATTTCCCGCAAGAATTCGCTGCCTCTTCAGACTATCCGTACGTCTACGTCACCTGTACCGAAGACCCGATCAGTAGCTCACAAAAAGGAACGGTCTACATTATCAATTCTACCACCCTTTCGGTACAACAGTTTATTCCAACAGGATACCAACCGCACGGCATTGCCGTTGACGATGATAAAAACCTGGTCTATGTGGCGCACTTAAATCTGGACAATAACGGTCCTGCACCACACCACGTTTCGGAATGTGGCGGCCGAAACGGGTACATTACGTGTATTGACGAACGCACACTGACTCTTTACCGAAAGTCGCTACCCAACGGCTCCACGTATCTTTATCGCCAGGAAGTTCTTCGCGCTCCCTATTTCGTAAGTTATAAGCGATGAATAAACCAGGACTTGTTGTTATTGACGGCGACTGCGCTTTTTGCAGATCGTGTGCCGCCTATCTGAAACGCCACGATAAAAAAAACAGACTTAGTATTGAATTCCATCAAGAAGACCTGCATGATAATCCACTGAAATCAGAAGGAGTATCATCGGTACGCTACATCCGAGACGGTAACACCTATCTTTACGACGAAGCTGTACTCCGCATTCTTTCTGAATTGGGAATAATGCACCGTTTGCTATCAATAGCATTGCGGATTATACCAGGAGCCCTCCGGAAATCAGCTTATCGTTTCATAGCGAAACGAAGAAAAAAACTGTTCACGAATTCTTCCTGTTAAAAAAAAGCACCGTCATTGCGGTGCTTTTTTTTAGTTGATTAATCTTATTATTTCGCAGCTGGAGCGGACATATTGTCGAGTACATCCATTACCTCTTTCACTGCTTTGGCGGAATCGTGCAACAGTTTCATTTCGTCTTCCGTCAACTTGAGCTCAATGATATCTTCAATACCGTTTTTACCCAGTTTTACAGGCACACCAAGGTAGATATCCTTCAAGCCATACTGTCCATCCAGTAACGCACAGCAAGGAAAGATGCGCTTCTGATCCTTTACGATCGCTTCTACCATTTGAGCGGCTGCAGCTCCGGGTGCGTACCATGCAGAAGTACCCATCAGGTTCACCAGTTCTCCGCCACCTTTTTTAGTCCGTTCGACGATGGCATCCAGCTTATCTTTAGCGATGAGCTCCGTTACCGGAATTCCGCCTACTGTGGTATAACGAGGAAGAGGCACCATGGTATCACCATGCCCACCCATCAAAACGGCTTGAATATCTTTCGGGGAGGTATCCAGTGCTTCTGCGAGAAAGGCACGATAGCGCGCGGTATCAAGAATCCCAGCCATACCGAAGACACGCTTGCTGTCAATCTTCGCCGTGAGGTACGCACAATACGTCATTACATCGAGCGGATTAGAAACGACAATAATGATCGTATTTGGAGAATACTTGATAATATTCTCGGTGACCGATCGAACGATTCCGGCATTGGTTGCGATCAAATCATCGCGGCTCATGCCGGGTTTCCGTGGAAGACCCGATGTGATAACTACCACATCGGAATTTGCAGTTTTGGAATAATCATTCGTGCTCCCGATAACACGGGTATCATACAGGTTGATCGGACTAGTCTGCCAGATATCCAAAGATTTACCTTCGGCAATTCCTTCCTTGATATCGAGCAGCACAACTTCGTGTACAAAATCCTTGTGAGCAATGACATCAGCGCATGTTGCACCTACGTTTCCTGCTCCTACAACAGTGACTTTCATGGGATATGGATGATTTGATAGATGTAATAAGTGCTCAAAATTAAGAAAAATAAGGGGTCAAGAAGTTGAAAAAATAGCAGAATTACCGTGCCAAAATTGACCATGGACTAAAAAGGCTTTTTTTGCTTAAAAAAGGCATAAACACTGACCCCTAAACTTCAGCTTAAATTAAACAAAAGGTGCAAGTTTAGGCCTTGAATTACAGTATTTAGTTTAATAAAAATTCGTTATATTAGGGGTTGATTAATAGCTGAATATCTTCATTTTAAGGCCATTTATAAATTATTAGGTGTTTACGAAATGATAACCAAAAGAACAACCCATCAAGTCAACGAATACGGCACATCACCGTTTTGTTTAACCTTCGTCCTTTTATTATTTCTCTTTAGCCTCGTCAATAACTTATCCGCCCAGTCATTTACTACCGGTAAATCACCCCAAACGGCAGCAATAAATCAAATGTATTACAAGGTTGTAGTTGGCGGCAGAAACTGGAAAGAAAACCTCGTTAAAGTAGACACCGAACTTGCATCCGCTAACATCACCGTTCACCAAAAAGATACTACTGCTAATTTTTTATTGCTGACTTGCAATAAAGGCTGTCAAATTGAAGACATTAAAAAAGTCCTGGCAAAATTCAACATCGGTATTGCGTCCTATCAGGAAGCATACAGCAGCCGCAAACCGGAATTCTTTGAATAGCACTTCTAACTTTCCTGCATGATCAACTTTACCCGAAAAACAACTACCGCTGAAAAATCACTCTCAGTGCTACGAACCATAGTATCCTTGTTCGTGGTGCTGACTTGTTCCTTTTCAGCGTATGCGCAGCCTGCGAATGATAATCCGTGTAACGCCACACCTCTCACCGTTGGCGCGACGTGTGTATTCACTAACGGGACCAACATAGCAGCTACCGCAAGTGCTGCGACTGTTCCTGCTCCGGGCTGCGGGAATTACAGAAACAGTGATGTATGGTTCAGTGTAACCGTTCCTGCAGGCGGATCAGTTTCTTTCGAGGGCAATGCCGGCACGATGACAGATGGTGCGTTGGCGGTTTATTCCGGCAACTGCAACAACTTAACATTAATCAGCTGCGATGATAATTCCGGGGCTGTCAATATGCCCTCGTTGACTGTAACCGGCCAACCGGCAGGA
The DNA here is from genome assembly GCA_903854075.1 of Candidatus Pollutiaquabacter sp. Lineage (GTDB taxonomy): Bacteria > Bacteroidota > Bacteroidia > AKYH767-A > 2013-40CM-41-45 > Pollutiaquabacter. The sequence goes on from CAINVI010000276.1 coordinate 4,711, forward strand.
AGTACACTATGGGTTCGCTTTTGGGGGCCGGGACAAAATAACAATACAGGCACTTTTCAAATTTGCGCGACTACTCCGCCGTCTTATGACGACCCATGCACTGCAGCTTCACTTCCGGTTTCAACCACGGGTTGTAGTTACACGACCTTTACCACCGCCAACGCCACTAACACAACCAATGTTCCTGCTCCTGGGTGCGGCAGCTATGCGGGTAATGACGTATGGATGACGGTTACGGTACCAGCGAGCGGAGCTGTTCAGTTAAACTCGAATACAGGGACTATCACCGATGGAGCAATGGCCGTTTATAGCGGTACCAACTGTTCGAATCTGACGCTACTGGCGTGTGATGATGATGCCAGCACCAATGGACTGATGCCGGCACTCAACATTTCAAACCGCCCGCCAGGGTCAACACTTTACATTCGTTTCTGGGCGTTTGGAAATACTGTCAGCGGAACATTCAATCTTTGTGCCACAGCTTTTACGCCGCTTGCACCAACCAATCAGGATTGCCCGAATGCTATTCCTATTTGCCAGAACGTTTACTCTACCTCCCTGTCCTATTCGGGAACCGGAAATATCCTGAATGAAATCACGCCAGCGATCAGTTGCCTTACCTCCGGAGAACGCAATGATGTTTGGTATACCTTCAGCGTTCAGCAAAGCGGAAATCTGAATTTCACCATTACGCCGAACCAATTCACCGACGATTACGACTGGGCGGTTTACAACCTTACTAACGCCACTTGCGCAGATATTGCTACTAATCCCGCTTTGAGTGTAAGTTGCAATTTTTCAGCCACCGGAGGAAATACTGGCCCAACGGGAGGATCGAACCAGAATTCTCAGAATGCACTAGGCACTCCTTTCAACCAGGTCATTCCAGTCACCGCCGGGCAGACTTATGTAATCAACGTAAGTAACTTCTCGAGCACACAATTCGGGTACACGATCAACTTTGGCGCTTCAACCGCTACGATCTTCGACAACATTCCCCCTCAGATGACTGCGTTGGCCTCGCCGGCAAGTTGCGGTGCTACACAGTTAACATTTGAATTCTCGGAGAATATTTTATGTTCTACCATCCAGAATGCCGACTTCACGTTAACAGGTCCCGGAGGACCTTATACCTTGTCGAACTGGACATCTGTAGGTTGTAACAACGGCGGAACTTTCGGCAATTCTGTAACTGTAAACGTAAGTCCGCCGATTCGCGCCAGCGGCTCCTTCTCTTTCTGCCTGACAAATAGCAGTCAGTCGGTAACCGACCTTTGCGGAAACATTGCACCGCCCAGTTGCTTTAATTTTACCATTAATCCGATTCTTGTTACTGCAGCATCTACCAACCCTGCCTGCAACGGAACGCCTACCGGTACGATGAGTGTTAGTCCAACATCCGGACTTGATCCATATACGTATGCATGGACACCTAACGTCGGATCGACATCAACGATTAACAATGCGTATGCTGGCAACTATAATGTCACCATCACGGATGCTAACGGCTGTACAGCAACGCAAAGCATTACATTGACAGATCCTCCGCCAATGAACGTTTCCGCCAGTTATACACTACCTGCTTGCGGCGGCGCCAACCTGACAGTAGCTGGCTCTGCTAGTGCTACCGGTGGAACTGCGCCCTATACGTTTGCGTGGACTTCTTCGACCGGAACTCCTGTAAGCGTTTTAACACTTACACCAGGCACCTACACGATTACAGCCACGGATGCCAGAGGTTGTACCGGCACTGCCTCACTGACCATTGCACTTCCCGTGCCGGTGACTGCCGCCATTAACAGCTCCACCTCTCCAGCGTGTTTCGGCACAAATACCGGCAGCGCATCTGTAGTAGGAACCGGAGGATCAGGGATATTCACCTATTCATGGTCGCCGTCCGGAGGAAACGGCTCTACCGCTAATAACCTGGGCGCGGGCACGTATACCGTAACAGTAACCGATAATCGTGGCTGCACTTCACTGGCCACTGTAACGTTGACTGCCCCGACGCGTGTTATACCAGTCATTGCATCGACCAACAATGTTTCTTGTAATGGAGGAA
>CAINVI010000277.1 GCA_903854075.1 Candidatus Pollutiaquabacter sp.
ATCGTAACGGAGACGTCATTTTCGAAGGAGCAATCACCGGTTACACCATTACCCCTCAGGCGATTCAGCCGAACGAAACGGCGGCCAAGAACCGATTGACCATTACTGTCCAAGTAAAATACACCAATCAAAAGGACGAAAAGTATAACTTTGAAAATTCCTTCACCCGATTCACCGACTACGATAGTCAGGTCAACCTTACGACGGTGGAGGATCAACTTATTAAAGAAGTCACCGATCAGTTGATCGATGACATTTTCAATAAAGCATTCATCAACTGGTAATGGATTATCGCCACTTCCAACAACTGCTTACCGCTAAAGGTTCCGATGAAAAATCGGCGCTGGTACTGTTGCAGGACTTTGTCCGGGAATATCCGTATTGCCAGTCAGGTCAGCTATTGCTTACGCGCAGCATGTATTTGCAAGATCATGTACGTTACGAGCAGCAGCTCAAGCGCACGGCAATAGCTACACCGGACCGTTCGGCATTGTTCAACCTGATTCATCAGGAGCCCTCGGCGGCCGTCAGTGGCTCACCTTTGCTGGTCACCACAGAGGGCGCTTCTCCTTTCCAGATAGGCGCATCGGATTATCCGATATCCGTAGCACCAGCCATATCCGAAACCGAGCATCCATTATTTGGTGGAAGTGCTACCACCGGCGAAGTATCTCGGACAGCTGATGCCCCGCAACTGAAATCGTTTACGACGACCGAAGATGCAACTGTATCAGACGTAGCAATACCGCCACACGATCCGCACGACGTAGTTCGACAACGTTTAGAGGCACTGCTTGCCAAGAAAACAGAGACGCCAGCCAATGAAGAGGTTTCCGACAACATGGAGCCAGAAGCCTTATCGGCTGTTTCAGCTGTCGCTGCTGAAACCGTAGAAGAGGAAACCGCACCTGTATTCGACCTGGCTGAACGAGAAATTGCGTTGGAAGCCAGTTTACTCCAGGAGCTTGAAAAACTGCCGGTGATTGAATCCGACACCTTGTCACCAACCATAGCCACGGAGCACGTTGAGGTTGAAAAAAGTGCGGTTCCGCAGAATTTCTCCTATTGGATATCCCGGTACGCCATTGCTGCTTTTGGTCAGTTCGAAGAAATATCGGCCGGTTCAACGGTCGAAGAAATAATCGGTTTTCCGGCGGCTAAACCGCTGCAAGAGACCTCAACGGAAGCCGAAATAACGGCCGAAACAGCTACTTCCAGCCACCTGATTGAACGATTTATTGCGACCGAGCCACGAATAGTGCCTCAACCAAAAGCAGCATTTTTCAATCCTGCTTTGCAGGCCAAACGGAGCGTAGAAGAGCATGACGACCTGTTTTCTGAGACATTAGCGCGTATTTATGCCGATCAGGGGAATCTTTCCAAAGCACGGGTAGCCTATGAAAAGCTGGGGTTGCTTCATCCGGAAAAAAGTGCTTACTTTGCGGCCCTGATTCAGAAAATTGATAACCAACTGAATTCCGAAGATATTTAAGCTATGTTCACTGCTATCACCATTCTAATCGTCCTGGTTTGTATCCTGCTCGTACTGGTTGTTCTGGTACAAAACCCAAAAGGCGGCGGTATTGCATCCGGTATTATAGGTGCCAATCAATTGATGGGCGTCAAAAAAACCTCTGATTTCATCGAAAAGCTCACCTGGGGACTTGCCATTACGTTGGTGGTCCTTTGTTTAGCGGCTAGTTTTGCTCTGCCAAGCGGTGAAGATCGTCAGGTGAATTCGACTTCTATGCAAGAACAGATTGACAATGCTGCTACTCCTGCTGCTACTCCTGCTGCTGCTCCGGTTCAACAACCAGCGCAACAGCCTGCACAGCAGCCAGCAGAACAGGCCGCGCCGGCGGGAAACTGATAAAAAATTGTGTTATCATAAAAATGCCGTCAATTGACGGCATTTTGTGTTTTTACGGGATGGCTCAGGAAGAAATTAATTCTCCGCCGAAGATTGTCAGCTTGTCATAAATGAACGACCACATGAAACGAAAAGTTGGCAGAATCAGCGAAAAAATGGCAGAAATCGGCCATAGTAGCGTGATTGGCACAGTTCGTGACCAAGTGTTTGTACCGAGGAAAGCACGATAAACCGAACGCATAAACCGTTCCTATCGAATTTTCTCGTTTCCATATTCATTAACCCTTAAACCAAATCATACAATGAGCAAAGTAAGTCTTAAGCCTTTGGCAGACCGCGTGCTGGTAGAAGCCGCAGCCGCAGAAGAAAAAACAGCCGGTGGAATCATCATTCCGGATACCGCTAAAGAAAAACCACAGCGTGGTAAAATCGTTGCAGTAGGAGCCGGAAAAAAGGATGAGCCAATGACCGTAAAAGTGGGCGACAGTGTCCTTTACGGAAAATACGCAGGCACGGAAATCACCATTGAAGGAAGAGAGTACTTGATCATGCGCGAGAGCGATATTTTTGCAGTGCTCTAATAGCTTCTTCTATCATCGTCAACACAATTCAACTCTTAACAACCTATAAAAATGGCAAAAGAAATCACATTCAACATCGAAGCGCGCGAGAAACTCAAAAAGGGCGTAGATGCATTGGCGAATGCTGTAAAGGTTACGCTGGGTCCAAAGGGACGCAACGTTATCATCGATAAAAAATTCGGCGCTCCATCCATCACCAAAGACGGCGTTTCAGTAGCAAAAGAAATCGAGCTGAAAGATGCGATCGAAAACATGGGTGCTCAGATGGTGAAGGAAGTCGCTTCCAAAACCGCTGATGTAGCCGGCGACGGAACAACGACAGCTACTGTATTGGCGCAGGCGATCGTTACGGCCGGTTTGAAAAACGTAGCAGCAGGTGCCAATCCAATGGACCTGAAGCGTGGCATTGACAAGGCGGTAGAGAAAGTCGTCGAGAGCCTCCAGAAGATGAGTAAGAAAGTCGGTGACGACAACAAGAAAATCGAGCAGGTAGCGACCATCTCCGCTAATAACGATGCTGAGATCGGAAAGCTCATCGCTGACGCGATGGCAAAAGTGAAGAAAGAAGGCGTCATCACGGTAGAAGAAGCAAAAGGCACTGAAACCACGGTAGAAATCGTGGAAGGTATGCAGTTCGACCGTGGTTATATTTCTCCTTACTTCGTTACGAATGCCGACAAAATGGAAGCGGTACTGGATCGTCCGCACATCCTGATCTACGATAAGAAGATTTCCTCGATGAAAGAGTTGCTTCCTGTTCTGGAAAAGCAAGTACAAACCGGAAATCCGCTGTTGATCATTGCTGAAGATATCGACGGAGAAGCCCTCGCTACGCTGGTGGTAAATAAAATTCGCGGCTCACTCAAAGTTACCGCAGTGAAAGCTCCGGGCTTTGGCGATCGCCGCAAAGCTATGCTGGAAGATATCGCTATCCTTACCGGCGGTACTCTGATCAGCGAAGAGCGTGGTTTCAAACTGGACAATGCCGATCTGTCGTATCTCGGTAAAGCAGAGAAGATCACGATCGACAAAGACAATACCACGATTGTGGGTGGCTCCGGTAAAAAAGCGGACATTACAGCCCGCGTTAACCAGATCAAAGCCCAGATCGAAGCTACTACCTCGGATTACGACCGCGAAAAATTGCAAGAGCGCCTGGCAAAACTCGCCGGCGGTGTTGCAGTACTTTACGTTGGTGCCCCAACCGAAGTGGAAATGAAAGAGAAGAAAGACCGTGTTGACGATGCGTTGCACGCTACCCGTGCTGCCGTTGAAGAAGGAATCGTCCCTGGCGGCGGTGTGGCTTACATCCGTGCTATCAACGGACTCGATAAGATGACCGGCATTAATGAAGACGAAACCACCGGTATCGCTATCATCAAGCGTGCTTTGGAAGAGCCATTGCGTCAAATTGTAGCTAACGCCGGCATGGAAGGTTCTATCATTGTCCAGAAAGTACGTGAAGGCAAAGAAGACTACGGTTACAATGCCCGTTCTGACAAATACGAAAACCTGTATGCCGCCGGTGTTATCGATCCGACCAAAGTAACTCGTGTCGCGTTGGAAAACGCTTCCTCGATTGCCGGAATGTTGCTGACCACGGAGTGTGTATTGGCCGACATCAAAGAAGACAAGCCTGCTATGCCTGCAATGCCAGGTGGAATGGGCGGCGGAATGGATTACTAAGATCTTTCCGTGTCATAGTGAAAATCCCCGGCCGCAAGGACCGGGGATTTTTTTTGTCGGCAGAAACCCTCCCGACAAAAAGTTAAACAAAACATGGCCAACCCGGGTTAACACGTTCAACAAATCCGGAAGCGGCTGCGGAGTTAGCCGATAAACACCCTAAGGGCGCAAAATCTTTTACAACACCAGCCGGACCTTAACAATTGTTCAATCGGTTTGTTAGTATATTCGTTAACGTCATAACGCACCGACCTCATGCTATTTTCCCGCATCAACCTTGAAACCGAGTTAATCAAAGAAAAGCGGAAACAAATTACTCCTGTCGATCAGGCGCTCTCCTACTTGCAAGAAGCAGAAGGGCGAGACCAGGAAGTATTGCTGCGACTAAAAAATGACACTGAAAATAGTTCGTCCTATACGACAGCGGTAATTGATCATGAAAACGTTTATACGCTCGAGCAAATCAAAGCTATCTGTATACGTTTCCGCTTGCGTTTTCTAGACACTAAATATTTCAAATCGGACTATCCCTACGAAGCTATTCTCCGCATCAATGACTTTGAACGAAAAACCGGAAATCGTATTGAGCAATTCAAAATCATTGCACCAGATCAACTGTTCAATCTGGAAAATATCAATAAGGATCCGTTGCTATTTGCCGATCTCGGAAACGACCGGTTTTACCTACTGCACAAATGGGGCAACGATCTCGCCTGGCACAAACGACTGATCGCCTGGCCACTGCAAAGTTTCACCAACTACTTTATTTCACTGTGGGTCGTTTGTTTTCTGGGATCATTCCTCCTGCCCTCTTCGCTACTCCATGTATTCAATGTGGAAAGTGAAATCTACCTGCGTATCTGGTTTATGATTCACTTGTTCATCGGACTGATGGGCACGACGATCTGGCTAGGCTTGAGTTACGACAAGACCTTCAGTAATCTGAATTGGAATTCGAAGTATTACAACTACTGAGCGTTGCGATTTTGCATGCGCCGCTTAACAAGGTGTAAGCGTTATTCCAGTATCAACTCATCGATGAAAATATAGGCGGGATATCCTGCGCCAAGATGCCAATCCGGCAAGTCTCCGAATTTGGTTGCTTTCACTTTAACATAGCGAGCACGTACCTGCGGCACCTCACGAATCAAATCGTGTGTCTGCGGATTCATATCACGCGCTGAGACTGTATTGTCAACTTTTGCCACTTGGGTAAAGTTGTTGTTATCCGTCGAGATAAAAAAGGCAACATCTTTAGGCATTAAAATCCATGCGCGCGTATCCTGTAAAAATCCGGCGCCAAATCGCTGTAACGACATTTCCTTGCCCATATCAATAACCACCACAAAATCCTGTCCCTGGTAACCCTGCCATTCGCCTTTGCGCCATTCCTCATCACCACGAACTCCATTGATGATACCATCCGGTCCGCCCGCTGAATATTGCGGCGTATAGGTGCTGACAAGTGTCACTTTCCAATCAGGATGTGGCAATCGATAATAATCACCGCGCGTCATCTTACTATAGTTACCATTTTTTACAGCGACAGCACGTAATGTACCGGTCTTAGTTAATGCCACCGGTGCATGGTAACGAAGCGAATTAACGGTTGGCTCTGATCCATCGATAGAATAGAAAATAGAATCCGTATTGGAAGTGATCGTCACCAACATTGAATCGTTGAATGTCTTTCCAGGCGCCAATAAGAAAGGAACCAAGACTATTTCTTCTTCTGTTCGCACCGAAGGATGTTCAAATGGGGCAACACCCCAGCCCATATTGGGACGGTCCTTCATGGTAAACGACAAATTTCCACCCGACATCAGTTTAGCAGTACCGATAAATGCTGAACCCACATAATTACCGTTCCAGGAAAGTGACTGCACATACTTTCCGGAAGCTGACACCTCATCTGCACGAACAACAAGGTCTTTGCCATTTTCCAAATGCACGACAGCTTCCGGAAAGAGTGGAGTTCCGATAGCATAATAACCGGCTCCGGGCGTCACAGCATAAAATCCAAGTGAACTTAGCACATACCATGCACTCATTTGTCCGCAATCCTCATTACCAATCAAACCGTCGGGTGACGCTTTATAAAAGTCATCCATGATCTGTCGGAGTTTTTCCTGAGCTTTCCACGGCTGGCCGGCATAATCATAGAGATATGCCATGTTATGACTTGGCTCGTTACCGTGTGCATATTGTCCGATAAGTCCGGAGATATCTGCCTGTTGCCGACCGGTAGTCTTTGTGTCAGCCGAAAACAAGTCGTCCAGCTTTTTTGCAAAAGCCTCCTTACCGCCTAACATATTCTGCAAGCCGGGAATATCTTGAGGAACAAAGAACGTATACTGCCACGCGTTTGCTTCCGTGAAATTATTATTGACTTCGTATGGATCAAAAGGTTGCAACCATCCTCCATTTTTCGCCGGACGAATGAAGCCAGTATTGCGATCAAAGAGATTTTTCCATGACTGAGAACGGCGTATGTAGTTTTCGTAAACAGCACTATCACCGATAGTGCGGGCAAACTGTGCGATACACCAATCATCGTAGGCATATTCCAGTGTCTTTGAAACCGACTCATGTTCATCATCCATGGTCAAACGACCACCGTCAATATATGCACCAAGTCCATAACGCTCTCGACTTTCTGCACTTTTTCGCATAGCAGTCAGTGCAAGTTTCGGATCAAAATCACGTATTCCATTCATCCAGGCATCAACAATCACAGGAATAGCGTGATAACCGATCATACATTCCGTTTCGTTGGCAGACAACTCCCATACCGGCAATAGTCCGCCCTGTTCATATTGAGCAAGAAATGTTTTAATATAATCAGATGTACGCTTACGGTCGATCAATGTCATCAACGGATGCCAGGCACGAAACGTATCCCACAAAGAGAACACTGTGTATTGCGTATAACCAACTGCTTTATGCACTTTCCCATCGCGGCCACGGTACTCTCCGTTTACATCGCTGTATACATTCGGAACAACCATGCAATGATACAACGCCGTATAGAATACTTTAAACTGCTCGTCGGTTGCACCCCGAACTTCGATCCGGCTTAATTCTTTATTCCATTCAGCGCGGACGCGAGCTACAGCAGCGTTGAAATTCCAATCCGGTGAATCGTTTTTCATGTTTAGCCAAGCATTGGCTTCGCTAACCGATGAAAGTCCGACTTTCGCCTGCACTGTACTACCATCTCCTTCGAAAACGAGTACTACACGTTTTTCAGCTAGTGGCTCCACCGGACCACGTGTGTCTTGCGCGCGCAATAATTTAAACGGCTGATCGAATTCAATGCAGAAATAGACCCATTGATCTTTAGCCCAGGCCTCCGAGCGACGAAAACCTTCGATTTTCGTTGGACTTATCGCACGGATGCGACCATCCAATAACAAATCGCGGTGATACAAGTCAAGTAAAACCTGTTTGGATTTTCCGGCAGTGAATGTGTACCGATGAAATCCGGAACGAAGCCCGGCAGTAAGTTCCACATCGATTCCGTCATCTTCCAGCTTTACGGCATAATAGCCTGGAGAAGCCTTTTCGGTAGCGTGTCGAAATCGTACAGCTTTCTTCTCGCCGGCTACAGGCGGACCTGAGAAGGGAAGCAATAAGATGTCACCATAGTCAGGACAGCCGGTACCACTCAGGTGTGTGTGTGAAAAGCCGTACAACATAGAATCCGATTGATGATATCCGCTGCAACCCTCCCAGCTTCCGTCGATTCGGGTATCCGGCGACACCTGAACCATTCCAAACGGCGCTGTAGCTCCCGGATAGGTATGACCGGCTCCACCTGTTCCTACGAAGGGATCTACATACTTTGTCAAGTCTTGGGCAGTAAGGCTTACAGTAGCAGATGCGAAAGTCAGAAGAAATAAAAACTGTCTTTTCATAAAATCAATAGGTGTCAATTAGTGAACGAAACTGTATGGTGCTGATACCTTCAGCCGGAAAATCCGGATCACGGATAATTATTTCATACGATTGACCCGGAATCATATCGATGTAATTACGATCAAACAGGGAAGGATCTCCCTGATAGGATAATTCCAGATTCTTGGCAAATGAAGATGA
>CAINVI010000278.1 GCA_903854075.1 Candidatus Pollutiaquabacter sp.
CTGCGGAAGGATGTACGTGGGATCTTCGTCGCGCTGGAACTTGCTCACAAAACTACCACCAAAGATCCACTGTGACTTGCCGGGGGATTCGGGGCTGATTATTTCATTTAGATTGAACTCCGCGTCGATGCCGCGTACAATGCCTTCCCCTTTGGTCCAGAAGTCGCGCTGCTTCCCAATAAGTCCTTTGAAGGTAACACCTTTCAGCGGTTCGTATTTTAAACGAAAGCCGTCGATACTGTTGTCAAAACCAATCCCCCATTCATTGTAAGCACGAAGGGCCATTCCCATACCGAACTGCTCGTAAAAATTTCCGGCGGTGATTTCCAGTTCGTTTTTACGGTAGGTAAGAAAGCGAAATGGAATTCCATAGCCTTCGTAGCGCGGATCGTAACCGAGGATCGGATTCAGATAAGCCTCGTAGCGCAGACCGGCAGAAAAATTATCCTTTTCATAAATGAAATTGGTGAAGCCGTTACTGAGCATCTGCTCAGGAACGTCGGGCGCTCCGATGGCAGAATCCGGACGGTACAGTTGCGCATCGATTTGAAGATTGCCGTGGATGGGAACGTCAGCGACCGACTGAGCAGTGGATGCCAACGGGGCAATAAGTAAGAGAGCAATAAACAGGTTTCTGACTTTCACGAGGAGGAAATAACAAATACGTTCAGTGATAGAGTGATGACAGCGAATTATTTGAATTCGGAAACGGACTCGCCGGCTGCCACTTTACGGATAACCTCCAGCAGCTCCAACTCATTTCCTTCAGCATAGCCAACGTGCTGCCAAACAATTTCCCCTTTCCCATTTACAACAAAGGTGTGTGGCGGCATATTTACGTTCATCGAACGCTTCAAATCTGCGTTTGGATCAATATAAACCTCGAAGTCCCAGGCACGTCCGTTCACCATGGGTGCTACACGGTTCATGGTACGCGCATCATCCAGTGATACGGCTACCACTTTTACGCCGGTCTCCTCTTTCCAAGCTTCGTAATTTTCATGAATGGCATTCAATTCTTCAATACATGGTTTGCACCAGGTAGCCCAAAAGTCAACCACCATCGGCTTTCCTCCGTTTTCCAGTTTATTGAACACGAAGTTTTCGCCGGTCAGCGTTTTGACATTAACATTAGGCAACGGCCTTCCGGCAGACGGCGAATCCTGGGCTTGCGCTGACAAGAGAGTAAGCAGCATCACAGGCAAAAGTAATTGGAGGGCGATTTTATACATACGAAGGGGGGCGATAATTAGCTACAAATTAACGTAAATACCGCATCATACGCCAAAATCAGGCCAAAATAACTAAAATCCTTCAAAAATATGATTTTCAATTATTTAACCAGGTTGTAGGCGTAACGGATTATGTTCGGTTTTCTAATTATTTCTTGCTATTTTTGAAATTCGAATTCAATCAATACCCTTCGACTTAAAACCAATCTAGAGAAATGAAAAAACTATTACTTGCCCTGTTCACCTGCGCAGGATTGTTAACAAGCAGCGTTACTTCGGCCCAGATGGCAGCAGGAAGCATTGCGCCTGATTTCACCGGTACCGATTTAAACGGTAACACCTGGAATCTGTATACTCTTCTTGATTCCGGCAAGACTGTATTCATTGATGTATCAGCTACCTGGTGTGGCCCTTGTTGGAGTTTTCACAATACCGGCCGATTAGAATCCCTCTATAACACTTACGGCCCTCCGGGAACCAACGAAGTCATGGTACTTTACGTGGAAGGCGATGCATCAACTACCCTTGCTGACCTTCAAGGTACCGGCGGTAATACTCAGGGTGACTGGATAACTGGAACACCGTATCCGATTATTGACGACGCTTCAATTGGCAATACGCTTGATATCAATTACTTTCCGACTATCTATATGATCTGCCCTGATCGTATCATCAAAGAGGTAGGTCAGCTTTCCTCTGTAGCAGCCTTCATGACGCAGAAAAACTCGAATTGCTTTTCCGCTACAGAAATCAATGACGCCGGTGTAACCAACTCCATGAGCGTTCTCAACGGCACTCTTGCTTCCTGCAATCCTGTTGATATCAACTACCGTCTTTGCAACTACGGAACAGCTCCACTGACAAGCGCAACGGTTAACCTTGACTTGAACGGTACGGCTTCGGGCTCCTTTAACTGGACCGGTTCACTGAACACATACGAGTCAACCGTTCTTACTTTCTCTGGCGTAAATCCTACTACCTCAGGAACAGTTGTTGCTACCGTTACCGCCACCAATCCGAACGGAACGGCTGATGCAGTTGCCGGCAACGATGCCCGCACGGTCAATGTGGTAAAATTCGCTTCTGTAGGAACCACCCTTCCTGCTCAGAATTTCTCTTTGGCTACCTTCCCTCCGGCAAACTGGCTGCAACTCTCCCCTTCTACCGGTCCTATCTTCCTGCGTAGCTCTGCCGGTAACAACGGAGCCGGTTCTGCGAAAATCGATTTCTGGAATGCCTCTAACGGTACAACCGACGTCCTCCAATTGCCACAGCTTGATTTGACGGCTACGCCAAATCCTATCATGACTTTTGACCTTTCACACGCTCGTTACCAGACCTCCAATGATGGTCTTCGCGTGAAAATCTCTACGAACTGTGGACTCACCTGGATGACGGTTTACAACAAAGCAGGTGCTACCTTGTCTACGACTGCTGCCGCTTCCGCTGCGTTTACGCCAAGCACTGCTGCTCAGTGGCGCAATGACACCGTAAACCTTTCCAATTACTCCAGCAACCCGAACGTGTTCGTGCGTTTTGAAGCGGTTTCCAACTACGGTAACAACGCTTACGTTGATAACGTACAGATTATCTCCAACAGCACCACCGGTATCGCCGATGTTGCACAGTCGATTGAATTCGAAGTTTATCCGAATCCTGCCATCGACCGTTCCGCGGTTGATTTCGTACTCGACAGTAAGCAAGACGTGATTATCACGCTGTACAATCAATTGGGCGAAGCTGTTTACAGCCGTACCGAAGCCGGCCTTGGCGCAGGCGAGTATACGTTTGAAATCCCTACAGCCGGATTCTCTTCCGGAATCTACATGGTTAGCGTAAATGCCGGACAGGCTGCTTCCATGAAGAAGCTGTTGGTGAAGTAATAATTACCTTATTAAAAAGCGGAAGGCGAAGAATCACCGCCTTCCGCTTTTTACTATAACCACACTACCCTAATGAAAAAATTCTTACTCTTCTTTGTTGGCGTCCTGCTTGGCAGCGTACCCGCTGTTTATTCTCAATCGTTGCAACTCACTGCTCCCAACACCAGCTTGAGTGGCCCAGCGAACACGATCATGTCCGGTCACGCCACTGTTACCAATGTCAGTGGCGGTATCATTGACGTAAAAGTCATTCGTATCCTGAATGATACTGCAGCAGGGCACTCCAGTTATTTCTGCTGGTACGGCGCGTGTTACCCTGCCGCGACGGACTCTGCACCATTTACCATCACTTATTTTCCGGGTGATGTAGACACCACGCTGGAAGCAAAACTTGATCCTCGCAACAATACCGGATTCAGTACGGTTACTTACTGTTACATCAATGATGCCAACCCTTCCGACTCCGTATGCGTGACGTACAATTATGATGCACGTCCTGTCAGCGTCGGAGAAATCAACGGTTCAAAAGCGCTTTCTGTAGCAGCCCCAAATCCAGCCGATGCCTATACTGTTATCAATTATTCAACAACTTCCAAGAATGTACGACTCGTCATCAGCAATTTGTTGGGTGCCGTCGTCAAGGATATTCCGTTGTCTGACCGTCAGAACGCTGTCGTTGTTCCGACGTCAGATCTCTTAAGTGGCGTCTACAGTTACTCGCTGAAAGAGAACGGCAGTGTGATCGCTTCACGCAAACTAGTGGTCAACCACAAGTAATATTTTGATAATCATAGTATTAAAGCCGCCCGCAAGGCGGCTTTTTTTATTCGGGTAATTACAGTAATACTGGCCTTGCGCCTCGATTTTTGTACTTTTACTGTCCTTTTACCCAACTACAAAATGGCAGAAAATAAAATCAACCAGGAAGCCCTTGACTATCATGCTCAAGGTCGGCCGGGAAAGATAGAAGTCATCCCCAGTAAACCGTACAGTTCGCAACGCGATTTATCCCTGGCGTATTCGCCGGGCGTAGCGGAGCCCTGCCTTCAAATCGCAGCTAATCCGGAGGACGTGTATAAATACACCGCGAAAGGAAATCTGGTCGCTGTAATTTCGAATGGCACCGCCGTACTCGGATTGGGTAACATCGGACCGGAAGCTTCCAAGCCGGTGATGGAAGGAAAAGGATTGCTCTTTAAAATCTTCGCCGACATTGATGTGTTTGACATCGAAGTC
>CAINVI010000279.1 GCA_903854075.1 Candidatus Pollutiaquabacter sp.
AACACCGGTATATTCATACCATTGAACCCATTCGGTTCGAACAGCAAAAACATTGCCTAAGGTGAGCCAGGGCCAGGAAACTTCCCAGTTGAGATGTAAGTATTCAAAGCCGATCCAGTAAAATGGAAGCGACATATATCCGATGGCAGGGCCGTGATCGCGTTTGGTGATGTAAAACAGTTGCCAGACCAGTGTCATCAGGAAACTGTTCAGTCCGAGCGCAACAATGGTTCCTACGCTGGTGGAATTCCAGATCCACCAGGTAGACAGTGAATTCCAGGTCAGCATCGCAAGGAAAAACCAGCCGAATACTTTGAAGTGATTACGGACGCCTTTTTCCCGCTCAAAGTGTCGCTCTATCCACAACAGCGGGATAAGGGCAACGAATATCAACGGAGTCCAGCCTCTTTCCGGCCAAGAAAGCCATAACATCACTCCGGATACTACCGCGAATAAGGAGTGTTTCAGCACTACAGGAAGATTCCTCATCATAAGTGCCAAGATCACTAAAAACCACTACGATTGACCCGCGCATTCCTTGAAAAAACGAACAAGGGTTATTAACAACCCAGGACTATGTAGCGCTTTGCTTATGGAAATAATAGGGGTTTGCCTGAGCTTTGGAAGTAATGACTATGTCGTTCAGTACAACATGTTCCGGGCGAGTGGCGGCAAAATAGACGGCATCAGCAATATCCTGGGCTACCAGCGGATCGTATCCTTCGTAAATCTTTGCCGCCGCCTTTTCGTCGCCGTGAAGCCTCACTAGTGAAAATTCAGTTTCTGCGGATCCCGGATGGAGGCAAGTGACTTTGATTCCATGCGGCAGCATGTCGATTCGCATGGCTTGTGACAATGCATCCACCGCTGCTTTAGTTGCGCAATACACATTTCCCTTCAGATATACTGTTTTTCCGGCTACCGATCCGATGTTTACGATATGGCCTTTTTTTCGATGGATCATCATTGGCATGATGCAGCGGGAAACGTTCAGTAGCCCCTTGATATTGGTGTCAATCATTCGGTCCCAGTCATTGAAATCGCCTTCCTGTATCGTGTTGACGCCGGATGCGAGCCCTGCGTTGTTGACGAGTACATCAATTTGCTTCCAATCGTGCGGAAGCGTGTTGATGGCTTGCGTCACAGCATCGCGGTCACGTACATCAAAGCAAAGGGTAAGTACGGCAACGTTATATTGTTCGCGAATCTCATCAGCGATAGCTTCGAGTCGGCTCGTGCGACGTCCGCTGATAATGAGATTCCAGCCGTGCTGAGCGAATGTGAAGGCAATCGATTTTCCAAAACCCGACGTAGCGCCGGTCACAAAGATTGTTTTTGAAGAAGTCATGGTCAAGGACTGGTGATTGAAAAGGTAATGCGTATTATTAGCTATGGTCAGCTTGCCTCCGTTGTTGTCTTTGCCAATGCGCTGTTGCGATAGCTGTAGCCGAAGTAAACTACCAGACCGATCAGCAGCCAAACACCGAAGCCTATCCAGTTGTGCACACCCAATTCACTCATCATGTACAGACAACTAATAAGGCCCAATAGCGGAATGAGGGACAAACTATGGCGAACTGCGAGATAGGTCAAGATAACAGTAGTGATTAAAAATATCCAAGTAGGAATTTTGTGCTTGAAAACATCCCAGCCGGTTTCTGCAAGTCGATCGCTAGGTAGCTGTGTAGCGCTGAGAATCGCACGGTAGCGAACATCCGGCAATTCACTGAGATAGGCTTCGAGGTCAGCGTCCGCTTCTTGAAAACCATGCACGTCCACTTGTAAAACGGTTTCTTTCAGTTGGCTTAGTTCGTCGGTAGTCAAGTTACTCACCAGTGCCGTGGCTCCGTATTGCTTCGGACCATTATCAAGAAATGCTAGTGTTTCTTTTTTGTAAATGGTCGATGCAAGAAAAATAAATAGGGCCAATGCAAGTGGAAGAATATACCGCGAATTGATGTACGGTGTGCGGAATTTTCCGCGTGGTGCATCCGGTGTCATTTCCAGTTTGAGTACACCGGCGCAAACGAGTACAAACGCAAACAAGGTGCCGATACTGCAGAGGTCTGTAACCATCGTAAGGTTCATGAACAAGGCCGGAATAGCTACGACGAATCCGGTAACAATTGTGGCGAAGGAAGGGGTGCGGAACCGGGGATGAATTGTCGCAAATTTTTTAGGTAATAGTCCGTCGCGGCTCATACTCATCCAGATGCGCGGTTGTCCCAGCTGGAAAACCAGTAACACACTGGCCATCGCTACGATGGCGCTGACGCCAATGATGCCCGACATCCATCCGATATCCAGCCTTTGAAATACATATGCTAGCGGATCGCCTACGCCAAGTTCGTTGTAAGGAACCATGCCGGTAAGGACAAGCGAAATGGCCACGTAAAGAATCGTGCAGATAATAATAGCCCACATCATCCCGCGAGGCAAGTCGCGCTGTGGATTTTTACACTCTTCTGCTGTGGTACTGATGGCATCAAATCCAATATAGGCAAAGAAGACAGCACTTACACCTTTGAGAATTCCGGAGACGCCGTTCGGCATGAACGGATTCCAGTTGTCGGTGTTAACGTAGAAGGCGCCCACCAGAATGACCAGCAACACGATAGCCAGCTTTATCGCTACCATCACGTTGCTGGCGTTTTTGGATTCACGAACGCCACGGTAAACCAGCCACGTGATCAATACAATAATGAGTAGCGCCGGCAGGTCGGCTACCAGGTGAAAGGTGCCAAGTTGCGGTGCGCTTTGCCAGGCGGAATGCGCGGCCTGTAACGATCCTTCCAGTTGATCGAACGGTTTGCCGGCTTTTAAAAACGCTTCTGCTTTTTCAAATCCGTTGAACGCTGTTAGATAGTCCATCGTCATCCATGCCGGCAACTGAATATTCATCCCGGCAAGTAGTCCGGTAAAATAATCTGACCACGAAATGGCTACTGTGATATTGCCAATAGCGTATTCCATAATCAATGCCCAGCCTATGATCCAGGCAACTAGTTCTCCGAAAGCAACATAGCTGTAGGTATAAGCGCTGCCGGAAACGGGAACCATAGAGGCGAATTCAGCATAGGCAAAAGCAGCAAAACCACAGGCCACTGCAGTGAAAATAAAAAGAAGAATTACTCCTGGTCCGCCCGATGCACTCGCATTGCCGATGGTGCTGAAGATGCCCGCACCAACGATGGCTGCAATTCCAAGTCCTGTCAGATCACGCACGCCTAGGTGGCGGGCCAGGCCCGTCGAATGTCCGTTCGCATCTCGGGTGGATTGTTCCAGAATTTTGGACACGGATTTTTTCCGGAAAAGATTCATCTTGATTGGTTTGAAACAAATATAGGATTATCTGCGCATCACACGGGATCTTTCAGCCAGGATATTTGCTGAGGAAGCCGTGAACTGTCACAACTGCTGATGACCAAAAAAAGGAGGAAGGGTAGCGCAATAATCTTGTAGCGCACCATTGCCCCGAGCACCGGTGTGGTAATTCCGATAAGTGTATAAATCAGAAGAATGACAAACAGACTGAAAAAATGAATAGGCAGTAGCTGAGGTGGTCCTTTTCTACGGTAGAAGAGGAGTAATCCCGCTAAAACAAGTAGTAAAAATGTGTTTTCCAGTGCGGCGAGTAGCACCATTTTATTGCTTAGGTTGTCGGCTAATGACGGCTTCCATAAGGTTCGGAAAAATGCACCCGGCGCACTTTTAAGGGTAGGTAAGAAGCCGTATTCAAGCGTAGGGATCTCAATCATACTGCCGGGCTTCATGTCATTTACTTGGGTGATGAAATTGCGCTGTTTGTAGTAAATGATCGCAGAAAGGTCGAAGCGATCGTCTACCCGGAATACATTAAATCCGGCGATGATGAAAATCGTGTAGACGGCCACAAAGCGATAAAAAGCGCGGAGGTTGCTGCTGTTTTTTGCAAGCCGCCAGGCGATCAGTCCCGGAAATACCGAAACAATCATATAGAGCTTGGTGAAACACAGTAACATTAACGACATACCGAAAACCAAAATTGTTTTGATACGGTAGTCGCCGCTGAGCAGTCGTTGAAAAGTCAGTATTAAAAAGCCGACTTCAAAAAGCAACAGGCCATCTTTCAATACACCAGATCCCCAGAATACCAGTGATGGCACCGTGAACATTAGTAAAAACAATAACCGGTGACGACCGCTGCAATAAGTTGAAAGTGCCTTGAATAGCGCCACGAGTCCTGCGAACGACAAGAAGTTTATAAACACAACATGTACGTAATAATACCCGCAAGAAAAAAAGCGGAAGACCGTATTTAGTCGAATAATTGTTTTGTTGTCGTTGAACAATACGTCTGTATTTAGCCAGGCGAACATCTGCGCATAATAGGGCCGCAACGCTGGATCGTTGCCGTCAATTC
>CAINVI010000280.1 GCA_903854075.1 Candidatus Pollutiaquabacter sp.
AATACGGAATAAAAAAGCGAAAAGAAGACCGCTCCGGACTGCTTTTCCAGCATGGATTCAACCAACATGTTAAAAGCGGCTAAAGCGATAAAGGTGAACAAGTAAGGATCACGCATCCGAAAGGCAATCATCAGCGGAAAAATAATAAGCGACAGGAAAATCAAAGCACCCAGAACACCCAATGTCAGCCAAGACTGCAAAAATTGGTTATGCGCATTGAAGCGGCGGCTGGCAGCAAATTGCATGTCAGCATCCTCATAAGCTGCTACTAATACATCCTTCACGTCTCCGGTCCCTGTGCCTAACAACGGCTGGTCACGAATCAACCGAATCGCCTGTTCCCAAATTTGCAATCGCGTAGAGGAAGATTCCGCTTCGGCCATATTATCTTTTTTTTCAGCTACTACCCGGCGCATGGTTTCCATTCGATTTACAGAAGTTGGAATCAGGAATTTCAGCGCAATTAGGAAGCAAATCGACCAAAGGGTTGCCGTTAAAAGTGGTCGCCAGGAGCGCGAACGGAAAGCGTTCCAAGCGAAAGCCAAAACGACTGCCAATAACCAACCTATAATTCCCGCTTTACTGTTTAACAGCAATACGCCGGCAGAAAAACAAATGACTATTATCCAAAAGGAACTTTTCTTGAACACATAATTTTGATGAGTATCAAGTATCAGAAACACCATCGCCAGATCGATGAACCATGCGAAATACGACGGATGTACCAATTGCGAAAAAGAAGTGTAAAAGAACTCACTGATTTCACCCGAATGTACATAACGTGAAATGGCCAGTACCAAACAATACGTCAATGCTAGGGATAATCCGGCAATAAAGGTTCGTTGCCACTGCGCTTCCCGTTCTTTCAGCACGTGTTCATACGACAACAACAGCAGGGGAAAAAGAACAAACGGTAATTTTGTGTTTAAATCTTGCCAGCCAAAGGCATAATTGCTTGACCACAGCATACCAATGAGGTGCCAAAGAAAATAAGCCACCGGAAGCCAAAATAATCGCGAAAGTTGTGGCAACCGCCGAATTAGTGAACGACCGTTAACGAGCCCAACAACACAAAAAGCAACCATAAAAAGCGAAAGCATCGCTTTGGACAACGGTAGTACGAATAGCAATCCGGCCAGTACGAAGAACTTTATACGTTCGATAGACACCTTCATCACGACTAAAGTACGTGAAATGCAAGTATCAGCGTGCGCCTTTCGGCACAATCATTCACCGGAATTTGTTGATGAATTTCGGTCCAGTAACCTTAAAAAGTCGGCTGCAATTTGGTTACGGTCAAACTTATCAGCAGCATATTTTCGGCCATTCTCCCCAAACTCTCGGACTAGATCGCGGTCACGCTCCAACTGGCGTACAGCCTGGGCCAATTCTTCTGCCGATTCGGGCGTAAACGCAAGTCCGCACTTTCCCTCTGTGATAAATAAATCCCTGGCCTCCCCTTCTACGCCAAGCAGAATGGGCTTTTTCATCGACAATGATTCAAAAATCTTAGACGGAATAGCGCCTTTAAACAGTTCCAATTTACGTAGCGGGATAACCGCAACATCTGACGCGGCCACGATTTCCGGCATAATTACTTTCGTCACCGGATCCATGAAGAAAAGATTAGTCAGACCAAGTTCTTTAGCTAATGTCATCAGTCGCGACTTCTCCGGGCCGTCACCAAGTAAAATAAACTTGCAGGAAGGAAGATCCGATAACATTCTAGCTGCATGAAGAATAATCTCCAGTCCTTGTGCATGACCGATAATTCCAGCATACAAGAGCAGAAAATCATCGTCACGGAAACCGGCCGACGATCTCCAGGCTTTGGAATAATTATCGGGATTGTAATACGACAAATCCACGCCGTTAGGCAACCAATATACTACTTTGTCGGGGAAACGACTTTTAATGTTGGCTACAATACCCTGTGTTTGACCGCTGATGATGGTAGAAGATCGATACAAGTATTCCTCGAGCCATGTGGAAATCCGTAATAGAAATCTGTTCGTCACCAAGCCCAGCTTCTCGGCGCTTTCCGGCCATAAGTCGGATACATTGAAAATTAATTTAGCCTTAAATCGTCGGGCGAGCAACACAGCGCTTATTCCTAAGAACAACGGAGGACTCTCACAAAAAACGTAATCGAATTTTCCGTTGAGCTTTCGTCCGTAGCGCCAAGACGTGTACACAAAAGAAAAGTAATTCAGTAATCGTTTAATTATAGATCGATCGGTAGAAACATAAATAGATGTACGATGAACTTGTAATCCGTCCATTACTTCTACCAGATTCTGTTTTCCAAGGTAGTCCGGATGGATAATCATACGCGGATAGTTTGGCATCGCAGTAAGCACTGTTACTTCGACTCCCTGTTTTTTTAAACGAATCGCCAGTTCAAAGAGACGATTTTGTGGCGCTCCGACTTCCGGTGGAAAATATTGGGTGAGTATGAGTAAGCGCATCAGGCCGCTAAGAAAGTAAATTTTGATAAAACTGGATCAGCACTTCCTCCTGCGATTGCCAGGAATACTGATTCTCGACTGCCAAATGACCACGAAGTCCCATAGCAGCCGCTTCGTCGGGATGCTCCATCAGATAACGTATCGCTGATGTGATCGCTTCAGTATCCAACGGATCAACACAAAAGCCGCATTGATGTCGCTCTACAATGTCTTTAAGGATGGGGAAATCC
>CAINVI010000281.1 GCA_903854075.1 Candidatus Pollutiaquabacter sp.
CGATCTGTTGTTGTCTTGCAGTTCCACCACCGTATCGTTGAAAGATATATGGGATAATCGGAGTCGGACATTTTCGTTCAGAATTTTATCGAATTGAAAATTTCCTTTGCCATCCGTAACGGTGGCAGAAAAGGAGCCGTCAACCCGAACGATGACACCCGGCACCGGTAAACCGTCGTCCCGGTCAGTGATCTTTCCGGTTACCGTACGTTGCGCTAGGACATTAGTAGTCGTACATGCGATAAGCAGCGAAGCAAGCAGCATCGCTTTG
Source organism: Candidatus Pollutiaquabacter sp. (assembly GCA_903854075.1). Taxonomy (GTDB): domain Bacteria; phylum Bacteroidota; class Bacteroidia; order AKYH767-A; family 2013-40CM-41-45; genus Pollutiaquabacter. Next base: position 272 of record CAINVI010000281.1, read on the forward strand.
CGAGAAACACTAGTAATAAAAAACATCGTTTGATGATTACGATTAAACAATGGTGCACGCCACGGGGCGAACGCACACCCTACTTGTTTACCGACCTCCCTTCGCAGGCATTACCCTGACAGGTTCGATGGGTTTAATCTCAGCTTCTGTTGAACAAGAAGCACCCCAGTGATTGCAAAGGTAAAAAAGATTTTCTTTTCTTTGTTTCGGCCACTATTATTAACTAACAGCCACTTTATGAAAACGAATTACTTGTTACTCGTGTTGGTTTTGTTGCTCTGTACAACTAACCTATTTGCTCAAGAGAAAAAAGTTGCTGTCAGCGGCTTTGAAGGCGCAGTGGTGGCCGGCTATGTGGATGAAGGTGGCTTTTTAAATTTTATTGGCCCCAATATTTCGTACAAGATGAAAGCAGGCAAGTTAATGCTTGGCATGCTTCCTTCTCTACGCTACAAAGAAGATAAGTCGGCGGTGAAAAACGCACCCATTTTACCGGCGCTTGGCGTAGGGCTATCCTACAACTACAAGCATCTGATGTTGCAGTTGCCGTTATACTATAACAACAAGACGGCAACTCAAAATGGCTGCTGGAAGCCCGGTTTCGGAATTGGCTACCGCTTTTAGTGCCGCTTAGTTTTAGTCTTTGAAAAGATACCGCACGGAGAATCCGAAGTCGATGTACTCCGGACCGCGGTTTACAAATTCGTAGAACGGACAGAAGTCGATGGCAAAGGCAAGCGGAACAACAGATTCCACCTGGTATTCCAATTCGATGGTGGCGTCAATGCCGATGGAGACAACATCCGTATCGTAAAAGTCCGCTTCCTGCGGATCCTTGTTGCCTTTCACGCGCTTGTAATATCGACCTTGTCCAAGCGGGAAATAGCCGGCATGAACGCCGGCGCCAAGCACTAAGTCGAGCGGGAGTTGAATGATGGGTACTTTCAATGGGATTTGACGGATGCCAAAGGCTTTTATAGTATAACCACCGTCGCCCATCTTGGTGTAATAACCGTCCAGTTTGATACCGGTAGCATTGTCGGCATCCCAAAAATATTTCAACGTGATTCCGGTATTGAATTTACCTGCTCTTCCGCCGATGGCAGCGTAATACTGCGCCGAGCAAATCGTTGTTGATACGAGCAGTAAAAACAGGATAGTTGCTTTTTTCATCGGCCGACAAGGTACAGATTTATTCAATTTCAGTGGAAAGTGCTTTTTCGACAGCACGCCGCGCATTTTCAAATCGTTGTTTTCCGACGCCCTCAATCACCTGATATGGAATTCCGGCAGCGTGGATGGCTTGCCGGTATTTATCGAAGAAGTATTCGCGCAAATCAGGATGTTCACGCAGCGGATCCGGTTCGAATGGAAGATCCGGCGTTGTCAGCAGGTAGAAGTCATAGCGGCTTTTCAGCTCTTTAGTTAGCCAATCGGGTGCTTTGCTGAAGCGGTATTCCAGCCAGACCGATAAGTTGATCATGTCGGTGTCGAAGAAGAGGAGTCGTGCTGTAGTTGCTCGACAAGCGGCATCCTCCAGATTTCGCTGTTCCTGCGCACAGTGTAATACATCAGCTTCGGTGTATTCGTGTGTCAGGGTTGGCAAATAACTTCTCGCGAATTCGGGAACCCAACCCGTACCAAAATAGTCGGCAAGTGCTGCAGCCAGCGTTGATTTGCCGGTAGATTCCGGACCCAGCAGAGCGATCTTAAACGTTCCCGGACTCATGGTGTTTGATTCAAAAAAGTTTTTCTCCAGGCAATGGCTCCGTTAACAGCAAGTCCTGCGAAGAGCACGTAGAGTAGTGCAGTGAACGGAAGTCCCTTTGTCCAATACAATGGTACGTAGATGATGTCAACAACCACCCACAGCCACCAGTTTTCCAATTTTCTGCGGGCGGTCATCCATTGTGCAATGAGAGATACAGCGGTAAGTGCTGTGTCCAGTATTGGAAAGGAAGCTGCTGTGAACCGGTGAAGCAACCAGCCGGCGGTAAGCGTGAGTATGGAAATAAAGAGTACTATGACCAGCCATTCTATTTTACGCGTTCGCTCGATCCTGATTTCATCACCCATTTTATTTTTTTTCCATGAAGCCCAACCGTACAGTAATAACACACCAAAGAAAAGTTGGAGAACGGCATCTGCATATAGTCGTACGTCAGGACTGAAGAAGAGGAAGGCGTACAGCAACACATTTAGGATTCCGACCGGAAAGCAAAGAACGTTCTTGCGGACGGTCAGCCAAACCCCCGCCAGTCCAGACACAACGGCAATAAGTTCGATCCAGCTGACCGGCTGTCCGAAGAAGGCTATGGAGGTGAGCATAGGTTGCAAAGATGACCAAATTCGCCAAGAATGATATTGGGCAATGACTAAGGCCTTAATTAAATGGAGTATTCGCAGATAAAATTGTATTTTAGTAAGGAGATCATTAGCTTTGAGTTAGCGGCGATTTTTTAACTAACCGCTTCATTATCCAAATTTTACATCGTGTCTCCGCTTCATAAATTCATTGATTCACTCACCATCCGTTTTCACCAGGCCGGTTTTCGGGAATTGGCTGAACCGGTCATGTTGTGCGACGTCAAGGAGAAATACAATTACATCGTGTTGCTGGAGCGCGGACATCTTGTTGCCGGTAAAGAGCAGCACAAGGTTGCGCCCGACAGCTTCTATTTTTTTCCGGGTGGACAGCTGATTTGTGCGCGACATGGAAAAAATCCGGAGAAGGAACTGTCTGCCGCTGCGTTTATGGATCCTGCGGAAAGAAGCCGGTTCTTCGTGCCGATCAGCGGACTACAGCTACCTGCCGCCTCAAAAGAAGTGTTCGTGACGGTTTCCTTTGAAGTGTTGTTGTACGATACCATTCCTTTTTTTGAGGTACTTGGCTTGCCGCCATTTCCACTGGTGGCAGATACTGAATTTGGCCACCTTATTCGATTCATCGCCTTAGAATCGGAACAGCAAAAGTTAGGACGAGATAAGATCATCCGTAATTATATGGAAGAGATCATTATTCATTTGTGCCGGTACCTCGACAAACAGCCGTCATTCAAACCGTATCTGGAACGACTTGAGTTTCTGACAGACCGCCGATTGGTGGATATCGTCAATTATATAAAAGATCATCTGTCGGGCGATCTGTCGAACAAAATCCTGGCGAACGTAGCGTATGTATCCGAAGATTATGTCGGACAATTTTTCAAATCACTTACCGGCAAGAACCTGCAGGATTATATCGAAGACCAGCGTTTACAACGTGCACATCATTTGATCCGTACGGAACCTGACAGCATTCAGGAAATCGCACACAAAGTCGGTTTTAAGGATCCGGCGTATTTTAGTCGTCGCTTCAAATTGCGCTACGGCAAAAATGCGAATACCCTTCGCGGCCACGACCACAAAGGTTGATGCTGCAGGGTTGCTGAAAAATCAGTTTCCTACGGACGACGACTGATTCATGGATTGGAGTGCAGCGGTCAGTTCGAACAAAAGCTCCGGTCGTTCTTCGATAGAGTTGCCTACAACAACGATATCAGCACCCGCCTGACATAAGGCGATGACTTTTTCGGCGGTGCGAATTCCGCCACCAACAATCAGCGGTGTTCGTACGGTACCACGTACTTTTTCTATCATCGAAGTACGAACCGTGTAGCGCGCACCGCTGCCGGCATCCAGATAAATCAATTTCATGCCCAACATTTCGCCGGCTAATGCAGTAGCTGCCGCGATATCGTCCTTGTCGTGCGGAATGGGCAACGTTTGACTCATGTAGGATGCGGAGGTTGGAGCGCCACTGTCGATCAACAGGTAGCCCGTGGATAAAACTTCAAGATTGCTTTGTCGCAGGAAAGGAGCGGCTACCACGTGCTGGCCAATCAGCAAGTCAGGGTTTCTGCCGCTGATCAGCGACAAGAAAAGTAGGGCGTCGGCTTTCGGGGTCACTTGAAGCGTATTGCCGGGAAATAGTATCACCGGCAAGGAACAGTTTTCGCGCAGTAGCTCCACACAGTGATCGACCCCCTTCTCAAGCAATATGCTGCTTCCGACCAGCAAGAAATCTACGTGTGCCTCCTGAGCCAGCTGTGCCGTCCGAATCAAAGTCGCATCATCGTTTTTATCCGGATCCACCAGCAAGGCGAATAGTTTTCGCGAAGCGGACTGTGCTGCAGCTATCTTTTCGTAGATCATAGTAGTAAAGATAGTGAATACGATGTATTAATCAGTCGCCAAGCAGGACCAAACCAACATGAATTCCCCGAGAAGTGTGTGACGTACGGCGATGTTTAAGCGGTAATCGTTTTTTTGGATCGAGGCAACAACCTGTTTCGTGCCAGGTTCAGGAAGCACACACAGGTCTTTCTTAAAATCCACTTCCCCTTTTCCGTATAATTTGAAGAGTACTTCCTTGGCTCCCCAAATTAAGTGAAGGGTTTCGTTATCGAGTTGGTTGCCGAATGCTTCGCGCTCCTTTTCTGATACGAATTTCGGAGCAATCGTTGCTATATGCGAGCGCATGGCTTCGAGGTCGATGCCGACTTCAGCAACGCCTGAAACAATCAGACCGACCAGTGTTTTCGAGTGGGTTACCGAGATATACCCACCGGAGGTCAGTCTTGGTTTTCCGTATTCGTTGTAGATGATTCGCTCGTCCTTACCACAAAGGACTTCAAGAAGTCGTCGGACGGTGAGGTATTCCCGTTTCCGTTGCTCATTGTTTAGAGAATGGTAGAAGGCTGCCTCGGCGCTATCCAGAGTTACAGCGGCAAACAACTCGTCGATGGGTTCGGTCGACGCCCAGACTGCCAGCGAATAATTTTCATCAGATGTTGAATTTCGGTGAACAATCGGCATGGCGTGTTGTTGTATGGTGCAAGATAAGGAGCCGATGACTGGAAGGCTAAAATTTTTCTGAATTTGAGGATTTTGGTAAAATCTTGCTTTTTTCGTATCTTTATACCCTGAAAAATCAGAAAATCAACCACTTAAATCAATAAACATGGCACAGACCGCCGTAGAAAAATTCGTGAAATTCAAAGTTAAAGACATTTCATTGGCCGAATGGGGCCGCAAAGAGATCAAACTCGCTGAGGACGAAATGCCAGGATTGATGGCACTCCGCGAAGAGTTCGGTGCTAGCAAGCCGCTCAAAGGCGCTCGTATCGCCGGATGTCTCCACATGACGATTCAAACCGCTGTGTTGATCGAAACGCTTGTTGAACTTGGTGCTGAAGTTACCTGGTCTTCATGTAACATCTTCTCCACGCAGGATCACGCCGCCGCTGCTATCGCCGCTGCCGGAATTTCTGTGTACGCCTGGAAAGGAATGAACGCAGAAGAATTCGACTGGTGCATCGAGCAAACCTTGTTCTTCGGTGAAGATCGTCAGCCACTCAATATGATCCTCGACGATGGTGGTGACCTCACCAACATGGTGTTCGACAAATACCCAGAACTTGCTGCCGGTATCAAAGGTCTGTCAGAAGAAACAACCACCGGTGTTCACCGCTTGTACGAGCGCATGAACAACGGAACACTTCTGTTGCCCGCTATCAACGTGAACGATTCAGTTACCAAATCCAAGTTCGACAACAAATACGGTTGCCGTGAGTCATTGGTGGATGCTATCCGCCGTGCCACCGACCTTATGATGGCCGGAAAAGTAGCCGTGGTAGCCGGTTTCGGTGATGTGGGTAAAGGTTCTGCAGATTCTTTACGTGATTCTAAAGTCCGTGTTATCGTTACTGAAATTGATCCTATCTGTGCCTTGCAGGCAGCTATGGAAGGTTACGAAGTGAAGAAGATGGACGATGCTGTGAAAGAAGCCGATATCATTGTTACGGCCACCGGAAACGTGAATATCGTTACGGACCGTCACTTCCGTGCCATGAAGCACAACGCTGTAGTTTGTAACATCGGTCACTTCGATAATGAAATCGATATGGCTTGGTTGAACGACAACTATGGTAATACTATGGATACCATCAAGCCGCAAGTTGATAAATACACGGTCGATGGTAAAGACATCATCGTTCTCGCGGAAGGCCGTTTGGTCAACCTCGGTTGTGCCATGGGTCATCCTTCTTTTGTGATGTCAAACTCATTCACCAACCAAACGCTTGCTCAGTTAGAGTTGTGGATGAATTCTTCCAATTACGAAAACAAGGTGTACACCTTGCCGAAGCATTTGGATGAAAAAGTCGCTCGTCTCCACCTGAAGAAAATCGGTGTTGAAATCGACGTGCTGTCCAAAGAACAGGCCGATTATATCGGTGTTAAACAGCAGGGTCCTTACAAAAACGACGCCTACCGTTACTAAGACTAGCGGTAATCCCGCCTAAAATAAAAGTCCGGAATGCTAAAAGCGTTCCGGACTTTTTTTATTTCTAAATTGCTAAGTGCTCATTCGGACAGTGGAGCAAACTGGAAATTGATGGCGTCAAAGAGGCCAAGATCACTCATCTTGAATTCCGGTATTACCAGCAGCGCCATGAATGAAAGTGTCATGTACGGAGCACGCAGTGTGGATCCCATTTCTTTTACTTTTCGATCCAATACGGAATAGGCTCGGGATACGCTCACGCCGTCCTGATCCGAAATGAGTCCGGCAATCGGTAGCGGAAGCACGAGTTCTTCCTCGCCGTCGATTGCGCATAGGCCGCCGCGGTGTTGAATCAGCAGGTTGACGGCGCGACAAATATCTTCGTCTGTGCAACCCACTGCAATGATGTTGTGTGAATCATGGGCAACAGTGGAAGCGATGGCGCCCCGACGCAGGCCGATATTCTTTATCATGCCAATGGCTGGCAGTGCATCTTGATAGCGATTGACAACAGCTATTTTCAACTGATTATTTTCGGGGTCTGCACATAGTTGTCCATCGCGGATAACTCCCGGTTCGGTTAGTTTAAGTGTAATCAGTTGTCCGTCCAGCGCTTCGATGAGGTGTATCTTTTTTCCTGCTGCGGCAACGTGGAAATCAGCTGGTAATTTCGGCGAACAATTGAATTGATTAATGATTTCATGAGTGCCTTGGGGTAATTGACAAGCGCCGTTTTCTGCCACTAATTCACCGCTGATATAGGTCTTGAGGACGTTGAACTCCTGGAGATTATTTACGACAATGAAATCGGCTGGATCGCCCACTTGCAAGAGTCCTACGTTCATGCCGTAATGGTGGACGGGATTCACCGTAGCTGCACGAACGACATCAAATACATCGTAGCCATCTAGGACGGCGCGGCTCACCAGCCGGTCGATATGTCCGAGTTCCAGATCGTCGGGATGTTTGTCGTCGCTGCAGAACATGAGATTATCTGCATGTTCATCCATCAGCGGAATCAAGGCCTCATAGTTGCGTGCTGCCGAACCTTCGCGAATGATCACTTTCATGCCATGACGAAGTTTGTCGATGGCTTCAGCCAAACTAAAGCATTCGTGATCCGTTGAAATGCCGGCTGCGATGTAGTGGGCGGCGTCATCGGCGCGTAAGCCAGGAGCATGTCCGTCGACCTTACGGTTGTATTTCTGCGCCACCGCGATTTTTTCCATCACGAGCGGATCGCGATGTAAGACTCCGGGGTAGTTCATCATTTCCGCCAGATAAATCAGTCCGTCGTCTCGAAAGAGTTCTTCAATATCAGCTGCAGTAATGGTCGCACCGGCAGTTTCGAAAGATGTAGCTGGAACACAAGAAGGGGCGCCGAAATAAAACTTCAAGGGTGAACGACTGGCGTTTTCCATCATGTAGCGAATACCCGGCATTCCCATCACATTGGCAATTTCGTGTGGGTCGCTGATAGTGGCCACCGTGCCGTGCGGCAGCGCCATACGGGAGAATTCATAGGGCGTCAGCATCGAGCTTTCGATATGAATATGTGCATCGACAAACCCAGGAAGTATATACTGCTCAGTGTCCACGTCATGCTCGCGGATGGCTGTAATTTTTCCGTCCTGCCACTCCACGGTCCCGCTGAACGTACGACGATTCAGTGGATCGAAAATCTTTCCGGTTATTATCATACTATATGTATTCGATTACCGTTTTGATACAGTAATCGTGAGCTATTCAGGAACGAAATTATAGCATCAATACGTCAACGCCAGATTGACAGCGGCACTTGCGTTCAAGTTTCCGAATCCTTTGGTCGAGGTTCGTGTGGGGTAAAACTGTGAGGTACGTTGCAGAATATCTATTACTTGTGCGCGTGTCAGCGTTGGTTTGGCAGAATATACCAGTGCGGCCACGCCGGCTGCCGTTGCAGTTGCTACCGAACTTCCTCCGATATAAGAAGGTGTGGACAAACTTGGCTTAAGCGATAATGAATTACGGTTGCTGTTGGCATCACGCTCCATCGGAATGGTGAACATAACAGCACTGCCGTCATGGCACGAAGAACAACGTGAACCGTTTTCTTTCACACCAGTAACCGCGATGCATTGAGAGTAAGCTGCAGGGTAAATCACGCCATACCAGCTGGTGAGCGAGAACGAAGTCCCTGCCGCCGCCATGATCAGTTTTCCTTTGTTGGTGGCATACGTTACACCATCACGCAATGCTGTACTAGAAAATGGTGTGCCGATCGACATGCTGATCACTCGGATGTCGTTCAAGTTTCCCATTCTAGTCAACGCATTTTTAGTTCCGGTGAGTTCGGAAGACTGATCCAATACGACATCATTGCAGGCACGAATGAAATGCAAACTGGATTTGTAGGCAACACCAGTAGTGGCGTTTTGGCCATTACGAGGGCCTGCTGCCACGCCGCACATTGACGTGCCGTGTGTACAGGAGGTAAAAGCAGAAGTGCCCAATGTGTAATCGGTGGTGATGCTTCGGCCTACGTTGCTCGAACCATCGTTGAACTGTGTTCCTAGCAATGGTTGTGAAGCACTTAGTCCTGCATCGATTACACCGATTCGAACACCCTGTCCTTGCGCCACATTCCAGGCCGAAGGAACATTCACGTTATTGTAATTCCAAGGCAATAGCGCAGCCGGTGTTATTCCCGTCCAGTCCGAAGTGTTTAGCGGTTCTGTGGAGTTGTCACAGCCACTGGAAGAACGTGCCGCCCAGGTAGCGGGCCAGTAACCATAAGGTTCTACATAACGGACATTTTTCAGGTTGGATAATTTGGTAATCACATCTTTGTCGGAAGTCCGAAGAACAAACAACGGAAGCACCTGATCGTCCTCCTCCACTAGATCAGTGAGTTCAACAACCTGACCTTTTGAACGTAATTCATCCAGTACGAGTTGTAAAAGCGCATCGTGAACTGACTTCCAGGCGGTAGACTGTAGGTTGATACGATGGATATAACTGTCTACATCTTTTGCAGTTGCCGGCTGGTAGCCGACAACGATCAAGCCGGCCACTTCTGCTGCACTCCAAAGCGTGTGGAGATCAACATCCGTCCATTTGAAATCCTGATTATCCTGATAGCGACCTACGATCAATGCATCTAGTGCCTGGCGCGAAAGTGTAGGATCTGCTGGTACTGGCAGCTGCTCCGGTTTCTGTTCAAGAACACCAGCTCCGGAAAGATGAATGTCTTGTTTTTCAGTAGTGGTACAGGAAGCGATAATCAGTGAAATAACGGATAACGCAAGGATGGCAAATTTTTTCATGATCGTGTTTTTCAAGAAGTTTGACCTATACAAATGTAAACCTTTCGCTGACCTGACAAAGTCTCTTTTAAGCATAAAAAAAGCCGTCTTGCGGACGGCTTTTTTTATCAGGGTTTACCTGGCTTAAACGGATTCAGCCAGAATAACCACTTTATTATTCAAATTCTCTATCACTCCACCTTTTACATCGAACGACTTTTCGCCTTCCTTATCCTTGATTTTCACTTTTCCATTCAGCAAGGAAGAGATTATCGGGGCGTGATTATTAAGGAGCTGAAAGCGTCCGTCCATGCCCGGTACAGAAACCGAAGTAACTTCGCCGGCGTAGACTTTTTTATCGGGAGTGATAATTTCTAGTTGCATTTCTATTTGGTTTCAGAATTCAATATTCAAACAATCGTAGACCAATCTTGAATTTTGAATCGTTGAGTTTAATTCGCTTCCGCCAACAACTTCTTACCTTTTTCGATAGCATCATCGATAGTACCGACGAGGTTGAAAGCTGCTTCCGGATATTCGTCTACTTCACCGTCCATGATCATGTTGAAGCCGCGAATGGTTTCCTCAATTGGAACAATCACGCCTTTCAGACCGGTGAACTGCTCTGCCACGTTGAACGGCTGAGATAAGAAACGCTGTACACGACGAGCGCGGTGTACGACGAGTTTATCTTCGTCCGACAATTCATCCATACCGAGAATCGCGATGATATCCTGAAGTTCTTTGTAACGCTGCAGAATCATTTTTACGCGCTGCGCGGTGTTGTAGTGTTCGTTACCAACGATAGCCGGCGTCAAAATACGCGACGTAGAATCCAGCGGGTCAACGGCAGGGTAAATACCCAACTCGGCGATCTTACGATTCAATACGGTGGTGGCATCCAAGTGAGCAAATGTGGTGGCCGGAGCAGGGTCCGTCAAGTCATCCGCAGGTACGTAAACCGCCTGAACCGAAGTGATAGATCCACGCTTCGTAGAAGTAATACGCTCCTGCATCAATCCCATCTCAGTAGCCAGCGTAGGCTGGTAACCTACTGCCGAAGGCATACGGCCAAGAAGCGCTGATACTTCAGAGCCAGCCTGGGTGAAACGGAAGATGTTGTCGATGAAGAAGAGAATATCACGTCCGCCGGATTGTTCATCACCGTCACGGAAATATTCAGCTACGGTAAGACCGGAAAGTGCAACGCGGGCGCGTGCTCCAGGAGGCTCGTTCATCTGACCGAACACCAGAGTTGCCTGTGATTTTGCCAGTTCGTTAGTGTCGACTTTGGAAAGATCCCAGCCGCCTTTTTCCATGCTGTGCTTGAACTCTTCGCCATAACGGATTACGCCGGATTCAATCATCTCGCGAAGTAGGTCGTTTCCTTCACGGGTACGTTCCCCGACACCGGCGAATACAGAAAGTCCTGCGTAACTTTTAGCGATGTTGTTAATCAACTCCATGATCAATACGGTTTTGCCTACACCGGCACCACCGAACAGACCGATCTTACCGCCTTTGGAGTACGGCTCAATAAGGTCAATAACTTTAATACCGGTGAATAATACTTCGGACTCGGTAGATAAATCTTCGAAACGCGGAGGTGTACGGTGAATTGGAACACCACCCGTTTTGGAAACGGTTCCGATTCCGTCGATAGCATCACCAACAACGTTGAAGAGACGGCCCTTGATGGCATCGCCGGCAGGCATGAGGATTGGCGTTCCCAACGAGCGCACAGCAGTGCCGCGGGTAAGTCCGTCGGTAGAGTCCATGGCGATGGCACGAACGGTGTCCTCGCCGATGTGCTGTTGAACTTCCAATACGATAGGAGTAGCGCCAGGACGATCGATTTCCAAAGCGTCCAGGATATTCGGAAGAGAGGCGTCTTCGGCTTCAAAGCTGACGTCTACTACCGGCCCAATGATCTGGGTGATTTTACCAATGTTTGCCATGCGATTTTATAGCAGTTTTAAGGTTTCAAAATTTAGAGCGCAAAGGTAATGTTTTTAGGTGCAAAATGACAGCCTGTTTATACTTTCTTGAAATGGGAGCTAACCATAAATAAATAATTGAAAATCAATACAATGCTGTTTAATAATCGGTTGTTCTATCGGGCTGATTTCAGGTGCGGAGAAAGCGTAGCCGGTTATTCGCTTCCGGTACGGTGAATAAACACACGCCGACAACGCACTTACATGACCGCGTTTCCGTTAATTTTACCCACTATGATCACTGTTTCTGCCTTGTATTCTATTTATCGCCAGCATCCCGTCGTTTGTACGGATACCCGTTCCTTATCGTCCGGATGCTTGTTTTTTGCCTTAAAGGGACCATCGTTCAACGGGAATGCTTTTGCTGCCCAGGCGCTGGAACAAGGTGCAGCCTATGCTGTTGTTGATGAACCGGAATATGTTGTTGGTGATAATTACCTGCTGGTACCCGATGTCCTGGCCGCGCTGCAGGATCTCGCGCATCACCATCGTCAGGAACTCACAATTCCAGTGCTGGCGATTACCGGTTCCAACGGAAAAACTACCACCAAGGAACTCGTGCGTGCCGTTTTGTCCAGAAAGTATAAGACACTCGCCACGCGAGGCAACTTGAATAATCACATCGGCGTCCCGCTTACGTTGCTCTCCATAACTGATGCTATAGAGTTCGCAGTCGTGGAAATGGGTGCAAATCATCAGCAGGAAATAGCCGGTTATTGTAGATATGCCGAACCGGATTTCGGACTGATTACCAACGTAGGTAAGGCACACCTCGAAGGCTTTGGTGGTTTCGAAGGAGTGAAAAAAGGTAAAGGTGAACTGTACACCTTTTTAGCGGCTACGAATGGGCTGATCTTCATCAATGCTGACAATCCGCATTTACAGTTAATGGCGCAAGAGCGTAACGTACACCATCACTTCCGGTACGGTACCGCTCCGGAAGTGGAATGTAGCGGACGTTTGATTTCGGATCAACCTTTCTTGCATATCGAGTGGTCGTGCGGAACGCAGCACGGTCAGATTCGCACGCAGATGATTGGCGCCTACAATTTCGAAAACATCCTCTCCGCAGTGGCAGTTGGCAATCACTTCGGGGTGTCTGCAGAGGACATCAATGCTGCCATAGCTGACTACACTCCGGACAACAGCCGGTCGCAAGTGCTTCAACGAGGCACGAATACCATTGTCCTGGATGCCTATAATGCTAATCCGACCAGTATGGAGGCGGCTTTGAAAAATTTCATGGCATTACCCAACGGAAAAAAAATCGTTTGTCTAGGGGATATGGCGGAGCTAGGCCCTGAAACGGATGCAGAGCACGAACGTATTGCCAAGTTGGTTGCTGCCGGCGATTATGCTTCTGTCGTGTTGGTCGGAAAAAATTTCGGTAAGTATGTTTCTCTGCTACCGTGTCATCATTTCGATGATTCGGCTCAAGCGACAGCCTGGATGAAAGAACAGTCGCTGGACGCGGTCACCATGTTGATCAAAGGTTCCAGAAGTTCCAGAATGGAAAGATTGCTGGATGCTTTTGGCAGTTGATTAGCAGTTGATAGAAAATTCCCTTCCATCAGTATAGCAAACTTTGCAAGATCGTCGAGACAGATTAATTTTTCGAAAAGATCTTTGGAAACACTTTGCGGTGCTGACGCTTTTCTTCGTCGTAATAGCCGTAGCCCTGATAGCCGTAACCGTAGCCATAACCGTATCGAAGATGAGCCCCGGCATCGTTC
>CAINVI010000282.1 GCA_903854075.1 Candidatus Pollutiaquabacter sp.
ATCGATTTCGGTCTCTCCTGTGCAAACCACTACGTATTATGTTACTGTGGATGACGGAGTCGAAGTTTGCACTGATAGTATTATCCTCACCGTGGCAGCGACTTACAGCTCATCTAATTCGGCGACTATTTGCCAAGGACAGAGTTACACGTTGCCGAATGGACAGGTAGTAAGCACTGCCGGAACGTATGTCACGACGTTGACGGCCAGCAACGGCTGTGATTCTGTTGTCACTACGACCTTCACCTTACGGCCGGTTTATTCAAGATCGGATTCGGTATCCATCTGCAACGGGGATAGTTATTTGCTTCCCAATGGCGTATCGGTAACAACGGCGGGAGTTTATCCGGTTACGTTGACGTCAAGTTTGAATTGTGATTCGCTAATTACTACTACACTATCCGTTCGCCCGGTATACGATATTGTGGTACTTGACACTATCTGTCAGGATACCGTCTATTACCTGCCTGATGGACAGTCGGTAGCCGTTTCAGGAAGTTATCCTGTCTTATTGGTCTCCAGTGTGCTGTGTGATTCGCTAGTGACCACGGAGCTCACCGTTAATCCGGTGTATAATATTACCCGAAATATCACTATTTGTCAGGGTTCAAGTTATGTGCTGCCCAATGGAAATGTGGTGACCGCTCCAGGAACTTACGCGGTCAATTTGCAAACTGAAGCTGGTTGTGATTCTATTATTGTAACCGTATTATCGGTAAAGCCTATTTACAATATCAATAGGTTGGTTTCTATTTGTCAAGGCGATGCTTATGCGCTGCCGGATGGAAGAGTAGTGTCAACCGCCGGTGTGTATAATGTTAATTTATTCACGATAAATGGCTGTGACTCCTTGATAAGGTACACCATTAGTGTTCGACCCGTATATGATATAGTTCAAACAGTTCCCATTTGTAGTGGTGACACGTTGATTCTTCCGGGAGGACAGTCAACAGATACTGCCGGAGTTTTTTCCAATACCTTTGCAACAACCTTCGGCTGTGATTCAGTTGTCACCACGTATGTCATACTGAATCCCGTATATACTGTCAGTCGAAATGTCTCTATTTGTCAAGGCAGTTCCTATATTCTGCCGGACGGAACACCCGTATCTTCACCCGGAATTTATACGGTTGTGTTGAATACGGTAGACGGATGTGATTCCACGGTGATTATTGATCTTTTCGTAGGTCAGGTGATTAATAACGTAGTCAATGAGTCGATTTGTGCCGGCGATACTTTTTATTTGCCTACCGGAACACCAATCACTTCGCCGGGTACCTTTGTGTTTAATTATGTCACGGTTAATAATTGTGACTCTACCTTAACTATCAATTTATCAGTCAATCCCCGCTATAGTTTTCAACTGACCGACAGAATCTGTTTGGGTGACATTTATTTATTGCCTAATGGTTTACCGGTAAATGCACCCGGAGTTTATCCGGTCAACTTCGTTTCTTCCGGAAATTGTGATTCATTGATCACAGTATTCCTTACGGTGGACACAGCGTATGCACTGCAAATTGATACTTCTATTTGTTCCGGTGTGGATTACGTACTTCCCGATGGTAGTTCCGTAAATGCCGCCGGTACGTATGTTTCCAATTTTCAGACCGTACAAGGGTGTGACAGTATCATTGTTACGTTACTTTCCATTACACTTCCTCCGCTCTTTACAGAGAACAGGGATCTTTGTGTTGGTCAGGTTTTGATTTTGCCCGGCGGTCAGCTAGTAGACACTGCTGGAGTTTATCAATACACGCTTGCTGCCGTAAACGGCTGTGATAGTCTGAAGATTTTCTCCATTGTTTCGATGGTGGGATTTATTCAAAATCCTATTACCGGTCCTGTAGTATCCAACCAATGGCAGACGATGACGTATCTGGTGCCTTATTTTGCCGGTCATAATTATGATTGGGAAGTGCTTGACGGTTGGCTGGTAAACGGGGATGGAACACATGAAATACAGGTGCAATGGAATACACCCGGAGTTGGAACTGTGATTTTACACGAGGATGATTCCCAGTGTTTTTACAGCGATACACTTCAGGTTTCGGTAAATGCAACCGGAGTAGTCGATCTTACAGGTCATGATGCGGTGAATATCTTCCCCAATCCGTTCGCCGATAAATTAAATATCACCTGGTCGAGCCATCGTCTGCCGACGGAAGTTGTCATTTATGATCTTTCCGGCAGGGAAGTGATGCGCAATCCGTGCGGTACGGAAAATGACTTGGTACTCGATACAGCTCTGCTTGCTCCGGGCACTTATCTGCTGGCTTTACTTGGCGAGGAGATAACAATTACACGCATCATCCGTCACTAAGATAGAATACGTAATCAGTCTTCGCGAATCACCAGCTGTGCCGTTTGTCGGCTACGTTGTTCCAGTAAAATCACTTTTCCTTTCGTCAGCTGCTCGACAGTAGACGGAAAGTAGTGACGGATAGTAATAAGTCGTAGGTTTTCATTATAACGAACCGTATAGTATTCCGATAACTCTTTCGAAAGTTCGGGTATTTTCAATGGATCATTGTCCATACACACAGAAAAACTGATGGCGGAATTCTGCATCAGGTTTACCTTCACATGATGCTTTACAAACAAGCCGAAGATCGTACTGAGACTGTCTTCCGCAATAAAGGAGAAGTCTTTTGCAGCGATTGAGAAGAGTATTTGGTTGGGCTTAAAGATGAAACACGGTACCAGCGGCTTGGTAGTTGGGAAATCTCCGATCAGTGTCCCTTTGTCGCCCGGTGCTAGAAAGGACGCAACACGCAGCGGTATCTGACGGTTCTCCAACGGTTTGATGGTCTTCGGGTGGATGACCGTTGCGCCATAGTACGTTAATTCGATGGCATCGCGGTAACTGATCTGTTCGAGTTTTACGGCGTCATCATAGTATTTTGGATCGGCACTCAGCACGCCGGGAACATCTTTCCAGACGACCATTTCGGAGGCTTGTAGACAAAACGAAAATATCGCAGCGGTATAATCTGATCCTTCACGGCCTAAGGTTGTAGTGAAGTTTTCTGTGGTAGCGCCAATGAATCCCTGGGTAATAATGAGCGGACTGGACGCTAGAAGCGAAGTCACTTTTTTAGGAATTAGTTGGCCGGTAATATTCCAGTCAACTATTCCTTCGCGGTAATTATTATCGGTGATCAGCACATCGCGCACATCAAGCCAACTGTTTGGACGGCCATACAAGGACAAATAATCGCTGACAATGTGTGTGGCGAGCAATTCTCCCATGGATACGATCTGATCATATACAAAATTGTATCCTTTATCACTTTCTCCTTCGGTATTCCATTCGATCTCTACAAAGCAGTTGCTGATTTTATCGTTTATCGGATGGTTGGCCGGAAATCCTAATTCATCAATGATGCTTTGGTGAAACTGACGCACCTCGTCGATAAGCTCACCAAGATGGTCTTGTTTTTGGATGAAAGCAGTAACTATTTTCTCCAATGCATTCGTCGTCTTTCCCATCGCCGAAACAACGACCACCAATTGCTCTTTCTTGTAGTGGTCAAGAATCGCTGCAACGTTTTTTACTGCAGTGGCGTCTTTAACTGATGCTCCTCCGAATTTGAATACTTTCATAGTTGTTTGCGGTGAATGATGCAAAGTTAATCTTCCGATTGTATGGTGCCATCGGTAGCTATCCAACTCATGAATAAGCGGTAGCCAAGCGCCAATATGACGGCTCCGGTGAAGAGTCCGATTAGTCCGGAAAGTAGAAATCCTCCAATAGAACCAAGGAAAATGATTAATGTCGGAACGGGTGCGCCTTTGCTCAAGAAAATCGGTTTAAGGATATTGTCGGAGAAGGTTATCAATATCAGCCAACTGGACAGTAATACTGCGTGAGTAGTGCTGAAGGTGCTGAACGCATAAATGATTACCGGAATAACCACAATGCCAACTCCGATCTGAATGATACAAAGTATAAGACAGATTAATGTTAGTGGACCGGCAAACGGAATATCGCCTAGAAAAAAACCGATGCCGGC
>CAINVI010000283.1 GCA_903854075.1 Candidatus Pollutiaquabacter sp.
CGGCATCGGAAAACTCGGCATCGGAACCAGAGGAATTACGGATTGTACAGATAACCCGGTAATACTAACCGTGACATACCAGCAATCATTTTCATCACATCCACCACTCTCTCCATCCTTTCCATAATACGCAATATCGATATTATCATTAGATATAAAATTGGCTAATGTTTGCATTTTCTGAGTAATAGCGGGGGCATTCATATCACAAACCACAGCAATCCTTGCTCCAAGCCGTGTTGCCTCACTGGCTGTATTCATCATGTATAAAACACGACCGAATTCCATAATGCCAAATAATACTGTAAAAAATAACGTCGCAATCAAAGCAAACTCTACCGCCGCAGCACCTTTCTGACGTTTTAACGAACTTGTTCCTGAAAATCGAATTAACTTTTTCATAGCTGTCGCATTGTTACTTGTATCGGATCAAATGTAATCGTTAATGGATTAATAATAAGATTAAACTGAAAGTTTTTAATTTCTACAGTCACCGTCTTAGGAACACTTTCACGATCTGACCTTACGTCTACTATATCCACACTCAATCCGGGCACTAACGGCACTTTTGACATATTTCCCATTCCGTAAACTGCCAACTGCTTAGCCTCATCCACTTTATCCCCATAGCTGGTGGGATTATCAGGATCATATTGGGATATAAAGCGTGCTGCATCTCTCACCGATTTCGTCAATGTATTATATTGGTAGATCGCCCGCCCGAACTCTGCAATGGAAAGCGCCAGCACAATCAATATCGGGAGAAGTAGAGCCACCTCCACCGCGATCACTCCGCGTGAAGATTTATTGTTAATTCGAACGTTGCTGTAAAGCATAATAACTCCATCTTTAGAGGGTTATTGGACCAGTGTTGGCACCCGAGCACCCTTACTATCGGCCCCCCCAGTCATACCATTGCTTCCACATGGACTATTCAAATCATCTGCCAACCCAAGATATTCCAAATACATAAAATTTGTATCGGAACTTTTTTTAGGATCTTTAGGGCATGCGTTAGCTGTAGTAATACTCGAACATATGGCTTCATCATTTGGTTTATTTTCGTCTAACGGGTGTAACATCAAAACACATGCCCAATTTACTACTGTCGCTGTCTTACTTCCCCCACAAAACGAAGAACAATCGACCACTGGAACAGCAATAAGTCTTCTATCGCCACCTTGTTTGTGCTGATCTACGCTAGAACTATCACCATTTATTTTTAATCCATCATTAAATTGATAAGGTGTATTTTTGCCTCGCTGATCGATAAAATCGGCAAAAGCGTTACTGCACTGCGAATCATTGTAAGTACCTGTATACGAAGCGCCTGTGTAATCAGGAATACCATAGCTATGCCCTTCCCCTTTTTTAACAATACCAAATCTTGTATTCCAGGCGGTAAAAAGACTTTTTCTCTGCCCTGCGTCTCCGATTTCTTCGTCTACCGCGTCTAAATCCGTAACGTTATTTCCAGTGATTGCTTCTTCAAGAGTCCTTGTCCCTTGTCCCGAGAAATTTGCCCATATGACATTGCCAGATGCATTTATCCTCGGATCAAACCAATCCCCCGGAGATTTTGTTGCTATTTGATCCGAACAAACCGCGATCGGAAAAGCCGCGAATGTTTGCCCCTGCGCCATGGTTGCTACAGCGGTTGCCGATACCTGCTGGGACCCGATACCCAAAACCTGCATAAACCAATTAACTATGCCTGTTCTTTCCACCGTACAGCGTACATAGCGCATCGCCAGCGGATCGGCGGCGCCATCCTTGCCGACATAGCCGCCATTTAAAGTTTCACTGAAAGTGATATTTCCAGAACCGACTGCCACAGGCTCGCCTTGGAACATTACCGAATTACTGATACCGGCAGCTATTCCAGCCGCTTCAGCCAATTCCAACTGATTGGTATTTGCACCTGTCAGTTCGCGCGAAGCAGACAAAGCGCACGCATCCGCACTGTTTTGCAGCTCCGTCTTAGTAACAAATAATTTGCCAAGATCCAATGCAAGTCCGGCAAACGCCAGCAATCCGACCATTGATAACGCAACAATAACAGCCACTGCGCCACGCTGTTTATTCATGGCTGAATTCCCATGAAAACGACGGATGACCGTAAAAGTATTACGATGTGCGATCATTTCGAACTCCTTTCCCGTTAACTGTCGGCAATGCACCTACTGCTGACCTCCCAACATACTGCCGCCGCTGCCGCCGCC
>CAINVI010000284.1 GCA_903854075.1 Candidatus Pollutiaquabacter sp.
ATGCATGCAATCGAAATATGCCTTATCGCTTGATCATATTGATCTCCGACCAATTCAATTGTTCATCATTGTAAACCTGCTCTTCGGGCTTCTTGTCGCTTTTAAAACGTTTAGCGGCAGGAACAGCTGTTGCAGAAGTTGTGTTGAGTTTGTTGACGGTCAGGAATCCGAATATTTTGAAATTGGAATTATCATTGGCTGCAAACATCCGCTTCTTCTCAACATTCATATCGAGATTGTATTGCATGTTTTTCGGATACCAAAGATTATTGATCTCCTGAAACTCCAGAGAGCTGACAAATTTTGGATTCTCTACTCCTATTCCCATCACAAATAAAACAGGACGTACTAATGTAGGAATCACATAGGTCCCATGCGATTCAATTTTTACAATCGCATTTGTGGCA
The DNA here is from genome assembly GCA_903854075.1 of Candidatus Pollutiaquabacter sp. GTDB lineage: Bacteria > Bacteroidota > Bacteroidia > AKYH767-A > 2013-40CM-41-45 > Pollutiaquabacter. The sequence continues at coordinate 408 of CAINVI010000284.1, forward strand.
ATGTCAATATATATTTTTCCTTCCTCTCGTGTATGATCTACTTTTCCTCGTGATTTGAATTGGATCACCATTAAAGCAGCGTTATTAAAACTGGACGACTTCGCAAACGAGTAGGTGTAGTTTTTAAATTGAGTGGTATCTAGAAAATTATCTGCTCCACGGAAGAGGTCTGCCATTTTTAAGAGATTATCCGGCCCTCCGAATACTTCTCCAATTTTCAGACTATCCTCTCCAACTTCCTTCTTGGGTACAGCTTTTCCTTTTTTGATGGCCTTAGCTTCCTTCTTCTTTTCCTTTGCTTCATCTTTCAGTCGCTCTTTCTTCATAAAGGCCAGCTCGCTGATGGTTTCTGCTTTGCGAAAAAGAATTAGCTTATGTTGGTTTTTTGATGAATCCTGGAATGCGGGATAGTACGATTTAAAAACGCCTTCGTGTCCGCGGAGGTAATTTTCATTCTCCTTGATGTTCTCCCTGTAGTACGATTGTGTTTCAAAAGGCTTAGACGGATAATTTGATTTGAGCGAACGCATGGCCAATGTGATATAATATGTAGGTGGCTGCGGCTTGATCAACACTTCCTTCATGTCAATTGCAACCGGCGACAACTTTACCGACACAGGAGATGTGAGCGAAGACAGCGGAAATTCCATGTATTGAAATCCGATCAGTGTAACGATCAACTGATCGTCGGTAATTTCTGCTGGAATGTGCAAATCGAATTTACCGAACTCATTAGTGATGGTACCAATCAGGTTTTTCTTCAATGTCACAGTTGCGAACGGAATAGCTTCTCCGTTAGATGCATCCGTTACCTGTCCGCTAAGAATCCGCTCTGATTGGGCCGATGACTGGAGAGAAATAAATAATGCAATAGCCAGCAGCGAAATAACCCTGGGAATACGAGCCGTTCTTGCAATGAACAGCGTGAAGTCCGGAGAAGCGATAAAGAAGTTCATAGTGTACGATCTATATGAACGAAGATACTGAATAGTTGGCAAGTCCGGAAAGAACCACCGACTGTTCAGTAAGAAAAGTCCACGCTTCATCGGACAGAACTACTTCCGCCGGCTACGGGCAACCTATAAACTGACTGATTAAACCAGGGTAATATCGAACTGCACCAGATCAACGAACTGCTGCACACGATCTTCTACTTCACGCTCTGTAAGACCTACAACGCGCTCCAATC
>CAINVI010000285.1 GCA_903854075.1 Candidatus Pollutiaquabacter sp.
TACTACCGTGCTATAGAGTTGTATATGGATAATGACCTGGCGCAATCGGCGCAGCTTCTCCAGACTTCACTCGGTAATCCTGTTGATCAACGAATCACTGCTGAGGCACACTATTGGAAAGGTGAGATTGCTTATAAGCAATCAAAATTCGATCAGGCAGTCAAGTCGTACAATGACTTCCTGTATTCACCGGGAGCAGTTACGTCGGAACACTACAATCTTGCCAACTATAATAACGGATACGCATATTTTAAGATAGAAAATTATGCTAACGCTCAAACGGCATTCCGTAAGTATGTAAAAGATAAATCGCTGACCGATTCGGACCGTTATGGTGATGCACTGCTTCGCATCGCTGATTGTAATTTCATGCAGCGCGACCAGACGGCAGCCTTGGACTACTACAATCAGGCCATTCAGTCAAAGGCAAAAGCGGCAGATTATGCGCTTTACCAAAAAGGAATCATTTTGGGTGTACAAGGTAAACTGAATGAAAAGGTGGCTGCGCTTGAAAAAATAACAGAAGGCTATCCGCGTTCAGTCTACTTCGATGATGCACTGTACGAAACCGGACAGGCGTATCTAACGATGGGTGACAATGCGAAAGCACTGGGTTGTTTCCGGCGAGTGATCACCGAGTTTCCAGCAAGCAGCTATGTGAAAAAAGCAGAACTTGGTGAAGCGCTGGTTTATTACAACGACGGTAAAGATGAGCAGGCTACGGTAGCCTGCAAACGCATTATTGAAAAATATCCGAATACCGCTGAGGCACGCGAAGCCTTGCTGCAGTTGAAAAACATTTCCGTTTCTCAGCAAAAGGTGGATGAATACCTGCAGTATGCCAAGAATATTCCGGACGCTGACGTTACTGCGGCCGGAGAGGACTCTATTACCTATGAAGCAGCGGAGTTGCTCTATACGCAGGGTCGTTGTGAAGAAGCCATTCGAGATCTCGATAAGTACCTTTCTAAATTTCCTAATGCACATTTCAAACTTAATGCGAACTACTACCGCAGTGACTGTCTGTTCCGTGCCAAGAAATACGAAGAGGCGCTATCAGGATATGAGTTCGTCATTATGCAGCCGAAGAACGCCTTTACCGAGCGTTCGCTGTTGAACGCTGCGCTTATTCAGTACCGTCAGAAACGGTATGCTGAAGCCGGACAGCGCTTTGAAGCACTCGAAGCTACCGCAGAAGTGAAGGAAAATATCGCTGCTGCACGTGCCGGTCAGTTGCGAAGTTTTTACAAAGCTGGGAATTGTGATAAGGCAGTAACGGCTGCCGATAAAATTCTGACAATCACACCGGTCGACAAAGATCTTCAAAACGAAGCGCAATTGATTTCCGGTCGTTGTTATCTGGCACAAGAGGAATGGCAAAAAGCGAAACCGTTTTTTACACTCGTCGCTAAGCGAACGCCTTCTGAAATGACAGCCGAAAGTAAATATTCTCTGGCCCTGATTGAGTACGAAGAGGGCAATTACAAGGAAAGTCAGAAGCTCATCTTTGAAGTGCAAAAGCAAGTGCCAGCTTACGATTTTTGGATTGCGAAGTCGTTCATATTATTGGGAGACAATTACGCCGCTCTGAAAGACACCTTCCAGGCACGTGAAACCTACAAGAGTATCGTAGATAATTTCGAAAAAGCTCCCAACGATCCTGAGGATCTCAAACAAGTAGCGCAGGAGAAATTGACAGCCATGGATGCTGCTCAACAATCGCGTAACCGTGAAATGATCGAAGAGAAACGACGCCGTGAGCCGTCCGATTCCCTGGAAGTCAATCCCATTAAATAACCGAACACGATAGCTGACTATGAAAAAGATAATTTTCTTCCTGAGTGCTTTGCTGCCATTGTTTGCCGTTGCTCAGCAACAAGAGACTGAACGCGACTTGGGCAATAAGGAGTATGTGATCGTGAAGGATTATAAACCGGTGCTGGCGGAGTCATCCAAAATTTCAGATATGCCGGAAGGTGATACCTCTACGGTTGATGCTCTTCCGCAGAATTATGCTTTCGAATCGCGGAAGGCTGAAACGTTGTACGAAACCTCGGCGATTAAAGCGGTAAAAATCAAGGATGAGCCGTTGCCAAAGCTGTACCGCGCGTATCTGAAGGCAGGCGGAGGTAACTACGATAAGTATCTTGGTGAGTTATATGTCAATTCGCTTCGCTCCAAAAAAGGTTCATTGGGACTTACGGCCAAACATCTTTCGGGAGCGCCCAGTTTTGAAGACTACAATTTCGCGGGATACAGTAATAATCTGGCACGCGTGGATGGAAGTTATTTCCTCGATCATGCTACGTTTTCCGCGGATGTAACCTATAAGCGTGATGTGGTGCACTACTACGGTTATGATAAATCAGATACTGCCTTGTCGTTACAGGACGAAGACATCCTGCAGCGATTCAGTGATTTTGGCGGTAGTTTTGCTTTTCAGTCAAACGTGCTGGACAGCAGCAAGTGGAATTATAAATCGGCAATTCGTTTCTCGGCGCTTACGGATAATTATGGTGCTAAGGAAAATGAAATTATCGTAGGAGGTGGAGTTTTCAAACGTTTTAATGAAACATTAGTGGGCATGGATATCGCGCTGGATTTCTTCTCCAAGAAGAAAGCGGATTTTGAGCAGCTGTCGCTCTACACGGATTTGGACAGGAATATTTTGCGCTTTAATCCGTACGTAGGTTTCAATAGAGATAGGATTCGCTTTAAGGCCGGTATAGGTATAGAAGCGGAAACCAATTACGATGCAGCGCTGCATGTTTTCCCGCGCCTTGATGTGCAGCTCCCGGTGGCTGATGGTGTGTTGAGTCTCTTTGCTAAAGTGGACGGACAGGTTGAGAAAAACAATTATCACACCGTAACGGCAGAAAATCCATTTGTGAGCCCATCCGTCACCATGACAACCAATACCATCCGTACATTCGATGTGCGTGGCGGTGCTAACGGAACATTTTCGGATGCATTCTCCTATACAGTCTATGCCGCTTACCAGAAGTTCACGGACCTGCAGTATTTCGTTATGGATTCTTCGCGGGTAAACAATTTTATACTGTTGTATGACGATGCATCACGTATTCATGTGCACGGCGAGTTGATGTATCGTACCTCAGAAAAACTGGGCATTGCGTTGCACGTAGATCAATTTTCGTACAACACCGATGTGCAGCAGTACGCTTGGTATCGCCCGAGCACAGTATTGACCTTGAAAGCAGATTACAATTTAAAGGATAAGATTCTGGTGAAAGCGGCGCTCTTCGGAGTAGGCGAACGTTATGCCTTGAAATATGTGGCGGACGGAAGTCCGGAAGTGAGCCGGTTGAAGCCTTATTTGGATGCAAACCTCGGAATCGAGTACCGTTACTCCAAGATTCTTTCGGCTTTTGTCAATTTCAATAACCTGGGATTCTCTGGTTACCAGCAATGGTATGGTTACCCGATGGAACAGTTGAACATCATGGGTGGTATCACGTACAGTTTTTAACGAGCGGTAACAGTTCGTTCTTGCTGTTCGTATAATCGTTTAACGTCACTGATATACTACGATTATCGTGCACCAGCTTTAAAGGTGGCTATCGCGTTGCGCGTAAAATCAGAGAGCACCAACGTTCCGCTCATCGCGGCGCGTTCCAGTAAAAGGGTGTCCCAGTTTTCGCTGCCTTCCCACGAAACTTTTTTTAATAAGCGCATGGCTTCCGGATTACTGGTAGCGAGTCGCTCCGCCAATGTCATTAACGAATTGTCAAGTGAAGCGATGTCATGGTGAAGCTCTGCATACAGACCTTTGGTAAGCGCCCACTGTGCGGATTGCCATTCCGTGGCATTAATAGATAATTGTTGAAAGGCGGATTTGCCGACTTTTCGTTCAACAGCTGGTCCAACTACAAACGGACCGATGCCAACGGCAAGTTCACTTAGCTTGACAGCGCTATGTTCAGTAGCAAACGTATAATCAGCAGCAGCAGCCAGTCCAACACCACCGCCGACAGCTTTGCCTTGCACACGCGCTAAAACAAATTTAGGAGCTTTGCGCATGGCATTGATGACAGCAGCAAAACCGGAAAAGAATATTTTTCCCTGGTCGAGATTTTCGATAGCCACTAACTCGTCAAAAGAAGCGCCGGCGCAAAAAGCTTTTTCACCTTCGCTCTGAAGGACGATAACTTTTACATTTTCATCCTGTCCGGCTGCTTCAATTTCTGCTGCGAGTTGTCGTAAGATAACGCCTGGAAGCGAATTGCTTTGTGGATGAAAAAAGGTGACGAAGGCAATATGATCCTTGATAGTCGTAGTTACGCTGCCGTTCATAGTGACGATAGGGTAGAGGAAGTAAAAGTAGTTCGATACTTAGTTCGCAGAATAACGCGGCAATTTGCCTTCGCTGATCAGCGTCATGGTCTTTTCAACGTGCGCGTTGAAATCGCCGAAGGCCAATGCAGAAAGCATATCCTCGCGTGACATTTTCGGATCACCAAGTTTTTTACGAATGTCGTCGCAGCAACGATCAACGAATAATTCAAAACGTTCCGGTGCCCAGATGTATTCTTTCTTCGACCAATCGGGTTGCGTACGGTCGATGCTGAATTCAGTAGGCAGATCGCCGTGAATAACAGCTTTTACCTCGATGCCCTCGAAACTTTTCGGCAATTCGCGATTGTCGAATACCAGCGGACGACTCACGTCAATGACGTGCTTCTTGCGCTTTGGATCGATCATTTTCAATCCGTTGATGCGCAGTCCTTTTTTCTTCAGGTGAGCGAATTTCTTTTCAAATCGACTAAGCGTATCGTAGAGCATTTTATTGGGTAGTTTATTTTATATTATTTTTTGAAATTCAATATTCAGAATTCAGTATTCAATATTTTTTCGGCCACTATCGTCAGATTTATATTGAATCTTGAATCTTGAATCCTATTCCTTACACGCCACCAGCGTCAACACTGTTTCAATCGCCACTTTCTCTCCCCGCTGGTTTTTAACCTCTACGTACCACTCCACCACACCTTGTGGTTGTTGGTCGGCACGACGATCCTTCATCGTTTTGCGCATGCAGGTCAGTTGTACCTGAATCGTATCGCCGACATAAACCGGTTGAACAAAGCGAAGGTTGTCCAGGCCGTAGTTAGCCAGTACGGGACCTTTCTTCGGATCAACAAATAGTCCGGCAGCAGCCGAAATCAGGAAGTAACCGTGTGCTACGCGACGTTCAAAGATGGATCCTTCCAGGGAAGTCTCGTCTGTGTGTGCGTAGAAGTAATCGCCACTGATGCCGGCAAAGTTCACAATGTCCGCTTCGGTCACTGTTCGTTTGTGGGTCATCAAGGTGTCGCCAACCTTAATCTCTTCGAAATATTTTCGGAAGGGATGGACGACGTCTTCCTGTATATCTGCGCCCGGCAAGTATTGGTTCAGGATATGTGTTAGGGTAGTAGGTGAACCTTGCAATGCAGTCCGCTGCATGTAATGGTGTACACCACGTACGCCGCCCATTTCTTCACCGCCACCCGCACGTCCTGGTCCACCGTGAACCAGGTGAGCCAGCGGAGAGCCGTGTCCTGTCGATTCTTGCGCACAATGACGGTTGATGACAAGCATCCGGCCGTGCATGCTGGCGGATCCTAATACGACTTCCCGGGCAAAATGGTTATCGTTGGTGATAACCGATCCAACCAGACTGCCTTTTCCCATTTTAGCAAGCTGTGCAGCTTCTTCAGCGGTTTTATAAGGCATGACTGTACTCACCGGACCAAAGGCTTCGATCTCGTGCGGCGATGTTTTATGGAACGGATCCTTGCAATACAACAGCATCGAAGAGATGAACGCTCCGCGCTTACTGTCTCCGCCGACAACCGATACATTATCCAGATCACCGTAGACCATCTCGCAGTCGCCGAGCAATTGCTTCACTTTGTCTTTCACATCGTTCACCTGACTCATGCTGGCCAGCGGACCCATGCGGACGCCTTCCACGGCAGGATCACCGATCACCGTGTTCTTCAGTCGTTCGTTGAGTGCTCCGATGACGGCTTCAGTAAGGTGTTCCGGTACAATCGTACGACGGATAGCGGTACATTTTTGTCCGGCTTTTACCGTCATCTCCCGGGAAACTTCTTTGACGAAGAGGTTGAACTCTTCCGTTCCGGGCTCTGCATCAGGGCCCAGGATGCAACAATTGAGCGAATCCGCCTCCATGTTGAAACGGATGGAATTCTCGACAATCATTGGATGGCGTTTCAACATTTTACCGGTGTGCGCGGACCCGGTGAATGTTACTACATCCTGACAAGTAAGATGATTGAAGATGTCGCCAACGCCACCGCATACAAGTTGCAACGCGCCTTCCGGTAAAATGCCGGAATTGACAATTTCGCGAACGACGTATTCGGTGAGATAGGACGTAGCTGACGCAGGCTTCACGATAGCCGGAACACCGGCAAGCAGATTCACCGCAATCTTTTCCAGCATACCCCAAACCGGGAAGTTGAAGGCGTTGATATGCAGTGCTACGCCTTCCAGCGGAACACAGATGTGATGACCGACAAACGTTCCGTTTTTCGAAATCATCTCCATGTTGCCGTCAACGAGAAACGGTTGGTCAGGCAATTCACGGCGACCTTTTGATGCGAACACCAGCATTGTTCCAATACCACCGTCAATATCGATCCAGGAATCACCTTTGGTGGCTCCGGTCGCTGCAGAGATGGCGTAGAATTCTTTTTTCTTTTCGTTCAGGAAAAGCCCAAGCGCTTTCAACATCCGGGCTCGGTCGTGAAACGATAACTTGCGAAGTTTTGGTCCGCCAACCGTGCGACCGTAATTCAGCATGGCTGCAAAGTCCAATCCTTCACTGGTGGCACGGTAAATCTCCTCGCCAGTAACGGCGTGAAAAAGTGGAGCACCATTTCCGGCACCTTCTATCCATTGCCCGAGGGCGTAGTTCTTCAGTTTGATTGACATAAAAAGAATAATATCCTCCTTTGGAAAGGACAACGAACGCCGCAATGCCGGACAAACCGGTAGTGGCGGCGTTAGTAGTATGATTTAGGCTGATTTCCCGCTTCCCCAAGCCTGATACGTTGCTGTATCATGAGAAAATCAACAATAAAATCCTGGTTGTAAAAAACCTATGCAAAGATAGTTTTTATAGGTGGTAAGTCAAGGTTAATCGCCTAAAAATCAAGGATTCGGATTCTAACGATAAGGTTGTTAGAATACAAATAGCGGCGATCGTCGTATCTCATTGAATATCAAATACATAATAAAAAAAGAAAATAA
>CAINVI010000286.1 GCA_903854075.1 Candidatus Pollutiaquabacter sp.
CACCTTTAGTGGAAAAGCGAACGTACAGGATATTACCAATCCACTGGCACCAATTTCCTTGTTTGGTAATGCCACCTTCCAAATGAAAGGAGTAGACAACGGTGAACCTGGATCGACCGACAAGATCTCTTTCACAGTATATAAAAATAACGGGTTGTGGTACTGCAGCAACTGGAGCGGATCAGCGCCAGTCGATCAACTGCTGAGCGGCGGAAACCTGAAAGCAGCCGCTACGCAGAACATCAGTTCACGAATGATAGAGAACGAAGAAGTATCGCGTGGTGTAGTGACGTTGTCTCAAAACTACCCTAATCCGGCCAAATACTCCACCTCCTTTATCATCGAATCGAAAGAGGACAAATTACTCACGGTACACCTGTTCGACGCCTTAGGTAAATTGGTTCAATCGTTACCGGAAGAACTTTACAGCCGTGATACTCCATTCGAAATCACGATGAACCTTTCGGGACTTTCCAACGGAATGTATTATATAGTGGTCACCGGCGACGGTGTCAATGTAAGCCGTAAAATGTGGATTATGGATTGATCCATCAGGTCAGCCATTTTACCGGAACGGGGCGCACATTGTGTAGCCCCGTTCTTTTTCCCGTTTCGGGAATAGGCTACTTCGTTGTATTGCTTTTCTTATTATTTGATTTCACGTTTGTCATCTGATGACAAACGGCCTTGGTGGCCGGGTATAATACTCGATTTCAACAATGCAGTTGTAAAACCTCATAGGGAGTGTCTCTATATGGGAAAGCCAGTTGGGTAATTTCGCTTTCGATTAAAATATGGCGATTCTACTTTTTACGCCCAATATCTCGACGGACTCCATGTCCGTGCCCGCGCTGTACTTCAACCACCACCAATAATCATTTATTCTTCCAACATGAGACATTTTAACTGCATCAATTATTTAAAAATTTCAACAATACTGCTGCTGCTACTGCTGGGTTCTGCTTCGTCCGCACAAAATCTCGTAGCATTGTGTAAGCCCATCACCGTTTATCTCGATGAAAACGGCACGGCATTTGTCACTCCGCAAGATGCTGATGACGGCTCTGTGACAGCGAGTGGTGGTCAGCCGGTACTACGACTAAGTGTTAGCAATATAGACTGCAGTATCCTGGGAACGAATACGTATATACTCGAGGCTTATGACTTTAGTGTAACGCCCACCGCTACTGAATCTTGTAGTAACACAATAACGGTAATCGACACGATTGCTCCGGTAGCAGTTGCCCGTGAAATTAACGTGTCACTGGATGCGACTGGCACCGCCATTCTTGATCCGGAAGACCTGGATAGTTTGTCTACCGATAACTGTGGCATATCCCAATTCGGCGCCAGCACAACGCTCTTAGACTGTTCGATGTTGGGTCCGCAGACTATACTATTTACCGTGGAAGATGCTGCCGGAAATACCAACACTATTCCAACCATTGTCAATGTCATCATATCTGCACCACCTACAATCCAAGGCACGTACTTACAATTACCGATTGATCCTGCTACCGGTTCCGCAGAGGTATCTACGCTATCCGACTTAGATGGTGGATCATCCGATGCCTGTGGCGATTTAGTGAATATCATTGCAGCGGATCGGACAACATTTACTTGCTCAGATATTGGACTACAGTCTGTAAATATCACCGGTGAAGATGCTTACGGAAACATTGGTTACGGTACAGCAACTATTGAAGTACAAGATCTCGAACCACCGATCATGAATTGTACCAACTACACCTTACTGCTGGACCCTTCCGGAAACGGTACATTGTCCCCCAGCAATGTGGACGCCGGCACATCGGACATCTGCGGAATCAGTTCCCTTACTGTATCTCAGGAAACGTTTACTTCGGCAGACCTCGGGGTTAATACAGTAGCCCTGATAGCTATGGATTATGCCGGAAATATGAATGTATGCAGCACGGCCGTAACGGTCCTAACCGACAACAATCCACCGGTTGTCGCTTGTCAACCTTTACTGGTTTCCCTGGACCAAAACGGTTTTGCCACCGTTGTGCCATCTGATGCCGATGCAGGATCGTATGATGCTGAAAGTTCGATTCTAGGTTTTCAACTCTCCCGTTCTACTTTCGATTGTAATGATGTCGGTGTACAATCCGTAAATCTTATCGTCACTGATGTTTACGGGAACCAGGGATTTTGTCCGGTAGATATTTACGTACTGGATCAGGTTATTCCGGTCGCTGCTTGTCAAAATATTGATTTGCCACTCGATAATAACGGCTATGCATTGCTGGATCCGCAATTACTGGATAACGGAAGCTCCGATAATTGCGCGCTGCTGTATACAGCGGATGTCACCAACTTCGATTGCTCTCAACTTGGCGCTCCTCAAATTATCACCTTTACGGTCAGAGACGGAAGCGGGAATGCAGACGTGTGCTTCCCTACCGTCACCGTAATCGACAATCTTGCACCGTACGGTACTACAAATACTGTTTATGCTTATTTAGATGCCAATGGTCAAGCTGCCATCAACGACGCAGACTTGGCCAATTATGCCGATAACTGTTCGGCCGTGTTAACTGTTGTTGCCGCACGCAATGTATTTACATGCAGTGACCTGGGAAATCAATCTGTAGCGTTTACCGTGACCGATGCTTCCGGAAACAGCGCCGCTGATTTCGGTGCAGTGGAGGTACTTGACACCATTTCACCGACCGCCTCATGTTCCAATTATACCTTGCAGCTCGATGCACAAGGAAACGGCACACTCGACCCGTCCTTCATAGACAATGGTTCGTTTGATGCGTGTCCGGGAACTTTAAATTTTATGCTCAGTCAAAATACTTTCACCACCGCAGATATCGGAACCGTACCGGTGATGCTTACCGTGATGGATGCTGTTGGGAACAGTGCTAGCTGCATTTCAGCAGTGACTGTGGTAGGGATTCCCGCCGATGTCACATCACCCACAGTGAGTTGCCAGCCTGTTATTCTTGCAGTTGATGCAGCAGGAATCGCCGTACTCACTCCAACCGATATGGATGCCGGCTCCTTCGACGCCGAATCGGGAATCGCCTCCTTTGAAGTTGATATTGATACGTTCACTTGCGCAGATGTTGGACAACTTATTCCGGTGACGTTGACAGTTACAGACAATGCCGGCAACTCTTCTTCGTGCTCCGAATTCGTATACATTCTCGATCAGGAAGCCCCGGCTGTTGCTTGCAGAAATACAACTGTTACGCTCGATGCCAATGGACAGGCCACCATTACTGCTGCCGATATTGATAATGGAACTACCGACAATTGCTCTGCCGTCAACCTCTCGCTGAACATCACACAATTTACCAATGCTGATCTTGGTTTCAACACCGTAGAACTTACGGCGACTGATGCGCAGGGAAATAGTGATGTATGTTATGCCCAAGTTGAAGTATTAGTTGCAACGGCAGACATTACACCACCTACAGTAAATTGTACGTTTGTACAGTTGAGTCCCGACAATAACGGAATAGCTGTACTTATCCCCAACGATATGGATGCCGGCTCCTTTGATGCAGAATCGGGAATCGCTTCGTTCGAAGTTGACATTGACACCTTCACTTGCGCTGACGTTGGGCAACTTATTCCGGTGACATTAACTGTTACGGACAATGCCGGCAACTCTTCCTCGTGTACCGATTTTGTTTACATTGTTGATCAAGATGCTCCAAGTGCGTTGTGTCAGAATATCACGGTTAATCTTGGCTCTAATGGTCAGGCTACTATAACGGCTGCCGATGTGGACGGCGGAAGTACAGACAATTGCACTACCAATCCGACACGCACGATCAACGTGAATCAATTTGATTGTACCATGCTCGGACAACAATCGGTGACCTTAACTGTCATAGATGATTCTGGAAACCGCGACTCCTGTGTTGCAACGGTTACGGTGGTAGACAATACTCCGCCAGCCCTATCGTGCAACAATTTCACCGTAGCACTTGATAATTCCGGGCAAGCTGCTATAACGACCACCAATATTGTAGGCAATGCCTCCGACAATTGCGGAAATGTCACTCTTTCACTTAGCAGCACACAGTTCACCGTTGCAAATCTGGGTCTCAACAATGTCATTGTTACAGCTACGGATGCAAGCGGGAATAGGTCTACATGTACAGCCATCGTTACTGTAGTACAAGGGTCCAATCCTATTGCAAACTGTCGCGCTATTACTGTTTATCTGGACGCTTCCGGAAACGGGACTATCACAGCTGCTGACGTAGATAACGGATCATCAAATAGCGGTGGCGCCTTAAATCTAAGTATTAATCAATCTAATTTTGATTGCAGCCAGTTAGGAAGTAATACCATTATTCTGACTGCTGATGACGGTAACGGTCTTTCTTCCACTTGCCCGGCTTCGGTGTTCGTGATTGATTCTATTCGGCCAATCATCACCTGTCCATCAGACATCACGGTTGCTGCTGATCCTCTTACCGGTACGGCTGTGGTGAATTACACTCTTAGCGTCATTGAAAACTGCACAGCTGCAGCTCCATTTTTGATTACCGGGTTACCGAGCGGAGCAGCATTTCCGCTAGCGACAACAGTTGTATTATACGAGGTAACGGATGGATCCGGCAACAGCAATACATGTGCTTTCCATGTTAATGTACTTTTAGGATCACTCAACCCCACTTTTGCCATATCAACCGATACGGTTCAATACAGCGATGCAGTAACATTTACTGCTACGATTCCCAATGGAGCAGGAACAGTTCCCGCTGCACAATCCGTAACATTCAAGGTTGGGACACAAAGTATTGGAACGGCAACGTTATCGGTGAGCGGAAACGACCTGATTGCTGTATTAAACGCTGCACAAATGGTCGAACCAACACCTTATGGAACAGCACCGACCGGACAAATGGCTCCGGGAGTAAAGCAGGTTTCAGCGATTTTTAACAACATCAACCCTGCCATTCCGATGACTCCTGTTCTTTTTGACACCTTGGTGATTACCCCGGAAAATGCGCAAGTAAATTACACCGGCATGCGCTTCGTGAACACCACGTCAGCCGGTTCCGGCAATGCCGTGGTGTCATTGACTGCTACAGTAAATGATCCGGCACTATTCATAGGCGCTACCGACGTATTATACGGCGATGTTCGGAACGCGACCGTTACTTTCCTGAATCGTGACGACGGTACTGTTATTGCTACTGGTGTTCCCGTATCGTTGGTAGATCCAGCAGATCCACGCTCTGGTACCGCACTATTCGATTGGAACACTTCGATTGGAACACAAAACTCGCTAAGTATAACGGTAGGTATGATTGTGAAAGGCTACTACTCTACGGACAGTGCAGCCAACAATGTTGTAATTACCATCTCACGCCCTGTGGGAGATTTTGTTACCGGTGGTGGCAGTCTGAATATTCAGACTTCTTCTGGAAGTAACGCCGGTGATGTGGGATCATCAACCAACTTCGGATTCAACGTCAAGTACAACCGATCCGGTCGACGACTAAAAGGCGCTGCCAATTTTGTTTTCCGTAGATCTGCCAATGGAGCTACACGTACCTACCAGATCAAAGGTTCTATGATTAACACCTTGTTCGTTGATTCCGCCAGCGGTAAATTCAGTTTCACCGGAAAAGGAAGCGTGAGTGACGTAACCAGCAACCGCGGCAATGGAAACCTCTTCCAAAATGCCACGTTCCGTGTCAGCGGTACCGACAATGGAGAACCAGGAACATTAGACTCCTTATGCATTACAGTTTACAAAGACAATGCAGTTTGGTTTTTCAGCAGTTGGAGTGGAATATCGGCCTATGAAGAAAAAATAGCACATGGAAATCTGATCTCACGCATCAGCTCCACCAATGTGCGCTTCCAAGATGCTGAGTTGGACACCAAAGGCATCGTAACACTTCAGCAGAACTATCCGAATCCGGCGAGTTCCACGACGTACTTTACATTGCAGAGCGTTCAAGACATCCGGCTTTCCGTCTATATCCATACTATGGAAGGACGTTTAGTTGAGAAAATTGCGGAACAAGATTATCTGAAGGACACTCCGTATACCCTGGAGGTGGATGTCACCAACTTGCCTACCGGTGTTTATTTCTATCAAGTCGTTGGTGAAGGTGTAATTGAAAGTCGGAAAATGTGGGTAATTCACTAAACCGGTTTAAATTCATGCGAAGGGCGGCAGCGATGTCGCCCTTTTTTTGTTGTAAAGTCGGTGGTAACCGCGTAATTTACCGACATGAAAACGCTACGCGAAAAATTTCTGGAAGATGGTTTTCTGGTGTTCGAAAACTTCAATACGCCGGACGAGTGTGAAGCAGTGATGCGACGTGGAAAAGAACTGGCGGAAGAATTCGATTACAAAGGTAATGCTTCCATTTTCCAAACCAGTGAGCAAACTAAAACTACGGACGACTACTTTCTGGCTTCCGGAGAAAATATTTCTTTTTTCTTTGAGAAAGATGCTTTCCAAGCTGACGGTGAACTGAAAACCGATATTTTTCATTCGTTGAATAAAATCGGTCATGCCTTACACGACCTCGATCCGGTATATAATCATTTCACTCGCAGCCCGCAGATGAAGCAACTGGCTGGCGAGCTGGGCTTGCAGGATTATCTGATTATTCAAAGTATGCATATTCTGAAACATGCACGCATCGGAGGAGTTGTTGACATACATCAGGACGCTACATTTTTATATACAGAGCCAGAATCATGTATCGGTTTCTGGTATGCACTTGAAGATGCAACGATTGAAAACGGTTGCTTATGGGCAAAACCAGGTGGACATCGCACTAGTTTGCGTTCGCGCTTCCAACGTAAATCCGGCGGCGGAACTGAATTCATCACGATGAGTGAAGACCCGTTTATCGCGGAGGATATGATTCCGCTGGAAGTGAAGAAAGGCACTTGCATCGTAATCGATGGAATGTTGCCACATTACAGTTTACCAAACACAAGCGGTAAATCCCGACAAGCCTATGCTATTCACACCATTGATAAGCACAAACATTACCCAAAAACGAACTGGCTTCAGCGTGATTTGTCGTCCCTAAGCGGTTTTTGATCATTCTATCTTTATCTACTACTCCTCTGCTATGAGAATTACAGCACTGCTTTTTTTAACGCTTTGCATTATCCACCCGATAAAAGCCGAAGAACCCGGAAAGTACATTCCGGATCCCGATACCAGCATTCAACGAAAACTGGAGAATTGGCAGGATTTGAAATTCGGTCTGCTGATGCACTGGGGCGCATACAGCCAATGGAATATTGTGGAAAGCTGGAGCATTTGTCCTGAAGATTTAAGTTGGGCGTCCGGCGGTAGAAAAAAAGGAATGGGCGACGACTATGCTGCTTATCGTACAGCATACGAAAACCTGAAAACCACTTTTAATCCGGTAAATTTCAATCCGGAAAAGTGGGCCGCTGCAGCGCAACGCGCCGGCATGAAATACGTCGTATTCACCACCAAGCATCACGATGGTTTTTGCATGTGGGATTCCAAGTATACCGACTATAAGATTACTGATGCTGGCTGCCCGTTTTCGAAGGATCCGCGACAAGATGTTACCAAAGGAATTTTCGAAGCATTTCGTAAGCAAGGAATGTGGACCGGTGCCTATTTCTCAAAACCTGACTGGCATTCGGATTACTTTTGGTGGAAAAAATTTCCACCTTCCGACCGAAATGCGAATTACTCCATTACCAAGTATCCTGAACAATGGAAATTATTTACGCTGTTCACCCACAATCAGATCAATGAGTTATTGACCAACTACGGAAAAGTAGATATCCTTTGGCTGGACGGCGGTTGGGTGCGTAAAAAAACAGACGAAGAAGTTCACGAAACATTGACGGAGATCTATGAAGGAAGTCGCTGGGCACGCAATCCTCAGAGCCAAGACATTGATATGCCTGCGCTGGTTAAGCATGCACGGACTCTTCAACCCGAACTGCTTGTAGTGGACCGTGCGGTAACCGGTCCTCATCAGAATTATCTCACACCCGAACAACAAATTCCGGATACCATTTTACCGTATCCCTGGGAAACTTGTTTAACGATGGCGGGAAGCTGGAGCTATGTTGAAACCGACAAGTACAAACCGTCCGATCAGTTGGTAGAGACACTCGTAGACATCGTCAGCAAAGGCGGCAACTTATTACTGAATATCGGACCGAGTCCGCTCGGAGAGTTCGCTCCGGATGCCTACCAAAGATTAGATGACATTTCACGCTGGATGAAACAAAACAGCGAAGCCATCTATGCTACCCGACCTATGGATCATTTCCGCGAAGGCGATAGGATTCGCTTTACACGAAGTAAAGACAATAAAGTTCGCTACGTATTTCTGCTGGATCCGCCGGAAAGTACCGTTCAGCTCCGTTCCCTTACATTGAAAAAGGGAGCTCGAATTACAGCGTTGGCTAGTAATTCAAACTGTTCCTGGAAACTAGCTGATGAAAGTGTAATGATAACGCTTCCTAAAAATGTTCAGGAAACCAGTGAATATGTCTGGGTCCTGAAAATTGAGGACTAACAGACGATTATCAATAGCAATGAACGTCTACTAACTCAATAGCTTTGGAAATGATTTCCAATCCTTCGTCTACTTGCTCTTTGGTGATGCATAACGGCGGGGCAATGAAAATATAATTCCAGCGTACAAACGTATACATTCCTAGTTCGCGAATTTTAGCGGCCACAGGATTCATTAACGCCACTTCATCCGGCTTACCGTTCCATACGGCCATCGGCTCTTTGGTTTCTCTATTTTTGACCAACTCGATGCAGCCCAACAATCCGGTATTGCGAAAATCACCGATGGAAGGATGTTTCTTTTTCATTTCTTCTACGCGCTGCTCAATATACTTTCCCATCGCAGCTGCATTCTCAATCAATCCTTCGTCTTCATAAATATTCAACACTTCAACACCTGCCGCACAAGCTACGGCGTGCGCGGAATATGTCAAGCCTAGCATAAGTGGCCGCTCATTAAAGTAATTGGCAATCTTATCGCTAACAATTATTCCTCCCAGCGGAAGATAGCCGGCTGTTACACCTTTCGCCATGCAAATCATGTCCGGCACCACATTGAAATGATTAATACCAAACCATTTTCCGGTACGACCGAAGCCGCTCATTACCTCGTCTGCAATCAATAAGATGCCGTGCTTATCACAGATCTCGCGTAATCTTGGCCAGTAATCGGCCGGATACTTTATGCAGCCGGAAGACCCTGATTCTCCCTCCATCAAAATAGCAGCAATATTCTGAGGTCCTTCAAATTCAATTACACGTTCGAGATGAGATACACATTCGCGGGCACAGGTTTCGGGTTTTTGCGACCAGGAACAACGATAACAGAATGCATCCTCTACGTGTACGATGTTCGGTACTTGTTGAGCATCGGCAGCTAACTTTCGCGGATCACCACCAGCCGACATCGCACCGTACGAAGCTCCATGATAAGAACGATAACGCGTTATAATTTTGTGACGACCGGTATACATCCGCGCCAGCTTGATGGCATTTTCAATAGCCTCTGCGCCGCCGAGCGTAAATAATGTTTTATTCAAATCGCCGGGAGCAATGTCTGCCAATTTTTTTCCAAGATCGCCTCTCGCCTTGGTGGTACACGACGGAGTGACATAACTTACTTCCGCCATTTGCCGCGCCACAGCATCGGCCACGCGCTTATTGCCATGACCAATATTCACGTTCATCAACTGTGAAGAAAAATCGATATAACGTTTTCCATCATAATCATAGAGATAAACCCCTTCGGCACGTTGTACCTGTATCGGATTGATGCCGGCTTGTTTGGACCAGGAAAATAATGTATACTCTAAATTATTTTTTAGAATTTCCTGCTTTTCAGCATCGGTGATCAATTCTTGTTCGCGGATCATGATGATATTATTTTTAAATCAGAAATCAACTCATCCAGTTGGTACGAGCTTCCGGATTCCATTTAGTAGTGACCTTTTTCAACTTGGTCCAGAATTCTATAGAAGATTTTCCCGTGATGTCACAGGCGCCGAATTTAGACTCGTTCCAACCACCGAAGGAGAATGGTTCACGCGGAACCGGAACACCAATATTTACTCCGACCATGCCGGCACTTACGCGTTCAGAAACCCAATGCGCCAATGCTCCGCTTTGTGTGAAAACAGAAGCGCCGTTTCCGTAAGGACTCGAATTTTCAATACGAATGGCTTCCTCCAAACTTTCAGCGCGCATGATGGAAATTACCGGACCGAAAATTTCTTCGCGGGCTACCGACATGTCCGGTGTTACGTAATCTATTACCGTTGGGCCGACATAATAACCGCCCTCTTTACCCGGCACGGTTGCATTACGGCCATCCACGAGTATTTTTGCTCCAGCCTTTTCAGCCTGCGCGATATAATCTTCGATACGTACTTTCGCCTGAGCAGAGATCACTGCTCCAAGATTTTTTCCGGGAGTGACTTTACGTGCTTCATCAGCTATCAGCTTAACAATATGATCCACATTTCCAACCCCGACCATCGCAGAAGCTGCCATGCAGCGTTGTCCGGCACAACCGGACATCGAGGCTGTCACATTTGTTGATGTCATTTCAGGATGCGCATCCGGCAATACCAATAAGTGATTCTTCGCACCACCCAACGCGACAACACGCTTCAAAGCTGCGGAAGAACGGGCATATACCAGTTTGGCGACTTTCGTCGAACCAACAAAGGATACTGCATCGATGCCGGGATGATCACAAATCGCTTCTACCATTTCACGATCCCCATTAACGACATTGAATACACCATCCGGTAATCCGGCTTCTTTAAGTAATGCCGCTAACCGCATAGCGCTTAACGGTACGATTTCAGAGGGCTTAAGAATCATGGCATTGCCCAACACAATCGCATTGGGAATGGTCCAATTCGGGACCATGGCAGGAAAATTAAACGGCGCAATCGATGCTACAACACCGACTGCAACACGATTGATCACGCATTCCACACCACGACTTACTTCCTGCACTTCTCCGGAAATCAATTGTGGCATGGAACAGGCAAACTCTGTCAGTTCAATACTCTTTTCGATTTCGGCACGGGCTTCGTCCATGGTTTTACCGTTTTCCTCGTGCACCAAGAACGTCAGCTCTTCCATATGTTTTTCGAGCAGATTCCGGTAACGAAAGAAAACCTGCACACGCTCTTTTACCGGCAAGGACGCCCAGGAAACAGCAGCAGTTTTTGCGGCAGTTACCGCAGCGTCAAGATCATCTTTAGTGGAAAGCGGCACACGAGAAAGCAGTGAACCATCCAACGGACTGAACACTTCCAATTTTCGACTTCCAACAGAAGGCTTGTTCGCACCACCAATAAAATTGGTCAATTCAGGGTATTTCATGAGTATTTTTTACGTGACTATTAATGATCGTTCAACGGAAGTCCACGTCGCTGGAACTCCGTCCAATTCAGGTATTCATCGCCTTTGCGGGCGACTTCCATCGTGATACAATTATCCACCGGACAAACCAGTTTACACAAATTGCATCCGACACATTCTTCGTCTTTCACAGTGTAAGTATTATAAGGATCGCCGTCTGCTTTATTAATCGCTTGGTGAGAGGTGTCTTCGCAAGCAATGTAACAGAGTCCACAATGAATACAATTATCTTGATTGATCTTCGCCGTAATATGGAAATTCAAATCGAGTTCTTCCCAACGGGTGATTTTTGGTACCGACAATCCTACAAAATCGTTAACCGTAGCATATCCTTTTTCATCCATCCAATTACTCAATCCTGAACACAAATCGTTGATGATACGGAAGCCGTACTTCATAGCCGCTGTACATATCTGAACGTTTGAAGCGCCAAGCAACATGAACTCTGCAGCGTCGCGCCAGGTAGAAACACCGCCAATACCGGAAACAGGGACTTTGTTAGTCACCTCATCTTGCGCAATAGTGGTCAGAAATTTCAGTGCAATAGGTTTCACGGCAGGACCGCAATAACCTCCAAAAACAGATTGTCCACCCACGTTGGGGTTCGGCACTAACGTATCCAGGTCGACACCGGTGACCGATTGAATAGTATTGATCAGCGAGAGTCCATTCGATCCGGCCTGAACAACAGCACGACCGGTAGGAACAACAGAATGTACGTTTGGCGTAAGTTTGGTGATCACCGGAATCGTTGCGACTTCCATGACCCACTCCACAACCATTTTCGCAATCTCAGGATCCTGTCCGACGACAGCTCCCATGCCACGCTCGACCATGCCGTGCGGACAACCAAAGTTGAGTTCAATACCATGTGCGCCGGTATCTTCTACTTTCTTTACCATTTCGTGCCAAGCCTCACGGTAATTATCCGCCATCAGCGAAACAACCATAGCACGATCAGGAAATTCACGAATCACTTCACGAATTTCCTGCAAGTTTATATCCAAGGGCCGGTCGGAAATCAGCTCGATGTTGTTGAATCCCATGACACGGTGACCGCCATAATCAACAGCAGAGTAACGCGAAGAAACATTTTTAACTTGAGAGCCCAAGGTTTTCCATACCACGCCGCCCCAGCCGGCCTCAAAAGCCCGCAGGACATTTATTTTCTTATCTGTCGGAGGTGCGGAAGCCAGCCAAAACGGATTCGGTGATTTAATTCCTAAAAAGTCGGATTGAAGATTCGCCATAGTTTTCCTCCTATCAGTTAGTAATTCCAAGGTATGTAAGAATCGAGGCCGCTCCGTCTTTACCGGCCTGAACAGCATTTACTACTTCTTTGCCGCCGTTAACACAATCACCGCCTGCAAAAACACCTGCAATGTTGGTGGATGTGGTTGCATCGATGATCATTTTGCCGGACTGATGTTTAATTGCTGCTCCGCTAACTACATCCACGAACGGAATTTGTCCGGCAGCTTTTATTATCATATCCACTGCCAGCGTAAATGTTTCACCGGTATCAACTGGTGCTCGGCGACCTGAAGCATCGGGTTCTCCGAGTTTCATTCTGCTACAAACCAGCTGGGTCACTTTACCGTCATTACCAATAACTTCTTTCGGTGCGGCTAACCAGATAAACTGACAACCATCCAAGCGGGCAATATCGAGTTCTTTTTGCGTGCACGGCTTTTCATGTTCCGTACGACGATAGATGAGCGTAACTTCCTTTGCACCCAAACGAATTGACTGAGTAGCAGCATCGATAGCGGTCATACCCATTCCTATGACAGCTACTTTATCGCCCACAGCAATTTTCTCATAAGAATTGGTACGCAGTTCATAAATGAAGGAAATAGCATCTACCACTCCTTCCAGCTCTTCTCCCGGAATTCCTAATTCACGCGCCACACCTACACCGATACCTAGGAAAACAGCGTCATACTTTTCATTAAGTTCCGATAACTGAACATCTTTTCCTAGTGCTTTACCATAGTGAACCGTTATTCCGCCGAGCGAAAGCACCCAATCCACTTCGTCCTGACAGAACTCGGGCGTTACTTTGTAGGCGGCTACGCCGTAAGTCATCAGTCCGCCGCCTTTTTCTTCCTTTTCGTAAATATCAACAGCCGTTCCTGCAAGTGACAGTGCATGCGCACATGCTAAACCTGCCGGACCGGCGCCAACTACAGCAACACGTTTCCCGTTATCAGGCTTACGCTGATACAATGGCCACTTTTCACGAATGGCCATTTCAGTGGAATAGCGTTGCAGACGCGCGATGGAGATCGGTTTTTCATGAAGATTGTTGTAGACACAAGCACCTTCACAAAGTTTTTCGACCGGACATACGCGCGAACAACCTGCACCGAGAATATTAGCATCAAAAATAGTCTTCGCTGAGCCTTTGATATTCGCCGTGGTGATTTCACGGATGAACTGCGGCACATCGATGCTGGTCGGACACGATTTCGTGCACGGAGCATCGTAACAAAATAAACAACGATTTGCTTCTACTAATGCTCCTTCCTTCGTTTCAAACGGAGGATGAACATCACTGAAGTTAGACGCGTACGATTCAGGATCGAGCCGGTTTGCTTTTATAGTCATGATAGTAGTTTACGATCAAAGTTCTACGATCTTATCGTAGGTTTCCGGACGACGGTCACGGAAAAATTGCCAGACGTTTCTCACTTCATCAATCATATCCAGATCGAAGTCAGCAATGAGCAATTCGTCTTTATCTTCGGAAGCGCACGAGAAAATTTGTCCGCGAGGATCCACGAAATAAGAGTTGCCGTAGAATTTACCGATACTCCATGGTTTTTCCACACCGACACGATTAATACAACCCATGAAATAACCGTTGGCAGCAGCGTGTGCAGGCTGTTCCAGTTTCCACAGATACTGTGACAAACCGGCAACGGTTGCCGATGGATTGTATACGATTTCCGCTCCGTTCAATCCGAAGATGCGGGCGCCTTCCGGGAAGTGGCGATCGTAGCAGATGTAAACGCCGATTTTAGCATACTTCGTTTCAAAAACAGGATAACCAAGATTACCCGGGCGGAAGAAGAATTTTTCCCAGAAACCGCTGGTGTGCGGAATGTGATTCTTTCGGTATTTTCCCAAATACGTTCCGTCAGCATCAATTACAGCAGCGGTATTATAAAGGAATCCAGCCTGCTCACGCTCGTAAATAGGAACGATGATCACCATATTATACTTCTTGGCATATTGCGACATCAATTCCGTCGTTGGACCCGGAACACTTTCCGCACTGGCGTACCAGGCTTTATCCTGCCCGGGACAGAAATACGGAGTGTTGAAGATCTCTTGCAGACAGAGGATCTGTACGCCTTTTTTGCCGGCTTCGTCAATGTAAGGAAGATGCTTTTGCAGCATCGCCTGCGTGATTTCTTCGATAGTTCCTTCTCCTTCGGTGAGTGGCAGACTCATTTGGATGAGTCCGGATTTGATCATTCTTGCCATGTTGAGATTTTATTTTGCTTGATTTTATTTGTAAAAAAATGTCGCCTTATACCACAGGTGCGGTCGGTGCGCGTTTAATAAATTTACCGTATCCTTTTTGAACAAGCGCCTTTCCATTATCAATAGCGACTTGTCCACGCAATAAAACCGTCTTGCACTTGCCGGTCACTTCCCATCCTTCGTACGAAGAGTAGTCAGCATTCATGTGGTGCGTTTTTGCGGATAGTATATGCTTCTCTTTCGGATCAAACAAGACGATATCTGCATCTGCGCCAACAGCGAGTGTGCCTTTCTGCGGAAACATACCGAATATTTTAGCAGCATTAGTAGCGGCTACTTCTACAAACTTCTGAAGACTGATTCGACCTTTAGTAACTCCTTCGGAAAAAAGCAATTCGAATCGATGTTCGATGGCCGGATGACCATTAGGAATTTTGGAGAAGTCGTTTTCTCCCATTTTCTTCTGTTCCCACAAGAACGGACAATGGTCCGTAGCAACGACCTGAACTAATCCCTGATTGATCCCGGCCCACAAGGTAGCCTGATCTTTCTTCTCGCGAAGCGGTGGACTCATCACCCATTTAGCCGATTCAAAACCTTTATCGTACAACGAAGCATCTAAGGTCAGGTATTGAATACACGTCTCTACAAAAATACGCTGGTTACGAATGGTAGAACGTCGGACAGCATTAAGTGCTCCTTCGCAAGTCAGGTGAACAATATAACCGTTGACTCCAGTGTAATCGGCCAAATCGGCAAATCGTCCGGAGGCTTCCGCCTCAGTGACTTCAGGCTGTGACAGATAATGATACAACGGTGAAAGCTTGCCCTCTTTTCTGTGCTTGGCAATCAGGTAGTCGATCATGTCGCCGTTCGTGGCGTGCACAGTAACCAATCCGCCATGCTTTTTCACTTCCTGCATCAAACCAACCATTTGATGATCATCGATCATCAAGGCTCCTTTATACGCCATGAAGGTTTTGAAGGAGGTGATGCCTTTATCGATCAGTTGTTTTATCTCTTCCCGCGTATGATCGTTAAAATCAGTAACCGCCATATGAAAGGAATAATCCCCGACAGCATTTCCATCAGAACGTCCTTTCCAGGCGTCGAGTGCATCGTGAAGAGATTTTCCCTGGGTTTGTAAAATGAAATCAATCACCGTGGTGGTTCCGCCAAATAGCGCAGCACGCGTGCCCGTTTCGTAATTATCGCTGGAGTACGTCCCCATGAAAGGCATGTCCAGGTGAACGTGGGGATCAATGCCGCCCGGGAATACGAGGAGACCCGTAGCATCAATCACTTTTTCTGCAGTAAACGGAAGGTCCTTACCGATTGCTCTGATCGTTTCGCCTTCCACATAAATGTCGGCGATCTGATCTTCGGAGGCAGTAACAACTCGCCCGTTTTTTATCAATACAGTATGCATGTATATAGCCCTTAAATTGCGAAAAGGACTATAAATTTAGACTAAAAAACGGGATATCCAAATTAAATATACCCCACTTATCAACTTGAAATAGTGAATGAGCAACAGATGTCACCAACCGCCACCTAAAGCGCGGTACAATTCAACATACGCACTCAATTGTTGCTGCCGAATCGCTGATGCCAGGAGCTCTGTCTGAAAAAGTGTACGCTGTGCATCGAGGAGTTCCAGATAGGATGTAAAACCGGAATCGTAACGTGCCTGACTCAACGCTACTACCTTGCGAGCTGCGTCGACTTGCTGATCGCGTGCCACCAACTCTTTGGTTAATGTTTCGATAGCGACCAAAGCATCTTCCACCTCTTGTATTGCCTGAATATTTGTTTGGGTATAATTCAACGCAGCAGCCTCCGCAGCTTTCTGCTGTGCGCTGACCCTGCGCTTGTTTTTATTGAATTCGAAAACCGGTCCGAGCAATCCGGCAGCAATCGAGCCGGTCATTGCATCGGCCGTCAGCAAGCCGGAAATATCTCCGCTGGCTACGCCCAACAATCCGGTCAACTGCAACGAGGGGAAACGCATCGCCTGCGCGACACCGATCTTTTCCACCTCACGCATGTACAAGTACTCCGCTTGTCGCACATCCGGACGTTGTTCGAGAACAGACGAAGGCAACCCGGCGGGAATAATAGGAGGCTTTGGCTGCTCCATATTCTGAAGACCACGCGCCAATTGTTTCGGCGTAGCCGCCATCAGCGTGCACATCACGTGCTCCGTCAAAGCAACCGCGCGTTCATAAGCAGCAACAGATGCCTGAGCATCGGCAACGAGTTGTTTTGCCTGTAATACATCCCATTCAGAGATGTATCCTTTTTCGAATCGCTGTTGCAACAGCTCTAAGGATTCCTGACGTACCTTTACTGTAGAGCGGGATATCGACAACCGATTATCATAATCCCGTAATTGAAAATAAGCTGTTGCCATCGAAGCGACCAATGTCGACTTCACCGCTTTCATGCCTTCCTCAGAGGCCAGTAATTCATCCAGCGCCGCATTGCGGGCATGACGAATTTTCCCCCAAATGTCCAGCTCCCAAGACAACCCCAAGCCCATGGAGAACGACGAAGCAGACCCATTATTGCTAAAGTTTTCGGATGCCGAAACATTATACCCTAACGAAGGATAAAGCTGTGCTTTCGAAATTCCGTAAAACTCCCGGGCCTGATCAATGCGCGCTACAGCGATCCTGAGATCAAGGTTGTTGCGCAGCGTAGAATCGAGCAAAGCACGCAGTGCGGGATCTTGGTAAAGATCGAACCATTTAAGATTAGCTACGGATCCGGCCGTATCAATGGAACTGTTGGCCTCGTAATAAGCGGATGGTGTAGCTTGTTGCGGACGACTATATTTCGGTCCGACCATACAGCCCGACAGAAAGACCAACGCAACGATGGATAAGATACCTTTGTTCATACTAGATTAATGCGCTGTATCGTTTTTAATGACATCATCAGCCGGTACTGATTTTTTTCCTCCGAACTTTTCGATAAACACGTACATGGACGGAATCAATAATAGACCGATTAGTGTAGCAACAATCATTCCGCTGAAGACCGCCATTCCCATCACTTTTCGCGCTTCCGATCCTGCACCGGTTGCAGTGAGCAACGGCACAACACCAAGGATAAAGGCGAGCGATGTCATCAGGATAGGACGCAGACGGAGCTTGGCGCCTTCCAGTGCTGCGGTGAACGCATCCATGCCTTGTTCCCGTTTCATCTTCGCAAACTCGACGATCAAAATGGCATTCTTCGCATTCAATCCGATCAGCATGACTAATCCAATCTGAGCGAAAACATTATTCACGTACGTTTCGGAGAAAAGTCGTGCCAGGTATAATCCAAGAAATGCCCCCATGACCGCCCACGGTGTTCCCAACAATACACTAAACGGCAAACTCCAGCTTTCATATTGCGCAGCAAGAATCAGGAAAACGAAAAGCAGCGCCATGCCGAATACCATTCCGGCTTTACCGGCCGAAGCACGTTCCTGATACGAGATGTTACTCCATTCGTAACCCATGTCGCCGGGCAAGGTTTGTTTCGCTACTTCTTCCAGCGCATCGAGCGCCTGCTCCGAACTATAACCGGTAGCCGGAACTCCGGACACTTCTGCAGCGCGGAAAATATTGAAGTGATTCGTGAACTGCGGACCTGTTGTGTCACGCACCGATACCAGCGTTCCAACAGGAACCATAGCTCCCTGATTGTCGCGAACAAAGAACTTCGATAAATCTTCCGGACGCATACGGTAGTCGGCATCCGCCATCATATAGGTTTTATACTGACGTCCGAATTGATTCAGGTTATTGACAAAAGCACCACCAAGCAACACCCCGATGGTGGCATTGACATCGCTGAGTTGTACGCCTAACTTCTCTACTTTCTCACGATCCACCTGGATACTTTTCTGCGGAACATTCGCACGATACAACGAATAGATTTTACCAATCTCCGGGCGCTCTGAAGCAGCAGCCACGAATTTCTGTGTCTGCTCAGCTAAATAGCCAGGCGAATTACCGCCACGATCCTGAATCTCCATCGTGAATCCGCCTGAACTACCAAGTCCCGGAATCGGCGGCGGACCAACAGCCACCACCATCGCTTCGGTAATTCCCATAGTAAACATTCGATTGGCCTGCTGAATAATCTCTGCTGCTGTCTTTTCACGCTCGTCCCACGGTTTTAATTCGACAAATACCGTGGCGGTGTTAGAGGCAATGGAAGATGTCAACATGTTGTTTCCGTTTACCACGGAATACGATGCTACTTCCGGAATACCGGACAATATCTTTTCGACTTTACGCGATACCTGATCGGTACGCTGTAGCGAAGCAGCGTCCGGTAACTGAACAGCACAAATGAAATAACCCTGATCCTCTTCCGGTACGAAACCACCGGGAACCGCCGACATCAATTTACCGGCGAGCATAACGATGCCGCCCAACAGTAAAAGCATGACGACCAACTTACGGGCAAAATAGCCGGTGACTTTTCCGTAGCGGTCCGTGAGTCGGTCAAAGAAACGATTGAATGCGCCAAAGAAACGACTTAACAATCCGTTGCCGGGTTGAGTAGGTTTGAGAATTATAGAGGATAATGCAGGACTCAATGTCAAGGCATTGAACGCCGAAAGCAAAACTGATATCGCGATGGTAATCGCAAACTGCTGATATAACCTGCCGGTAATTCCTCCGGTCAGGGCTACCGGTATGAATACCGCTGCGAGAATGATAGCGATCGCGACTACCGGTCCGGCGACTTCCTGCATAGCTTTTCGAGTAGCTTCCTTGGCCGACATACCGTGCTGCATATGATGCATTACTGCTTCGACCACCACGATGGCATCATCGACCACTAATCCAATGGCCAGGACCATTCCCAACAACGACAGTACGTTGACCGAGAAGCCAAGCATCGGAAAAAAGATAAACGTACCGATTAGTGAAACAGGAACTGTCAACAACGGAATGAGCGTGGCGCGCCAGTTCTGCAAGAACAGGAACACAACCAGAATTACGAGCACTAATGCCTCCAATAACGTATGGAAAATCTCATCAATACCGGCTTGTACCGCCAAGGTGGTATCTAACGGATAGGCAATGTCCATATCCGCCGGAAAACTCTCTTTCAGTTTGGCCATTTTTTCGCGCACCGCTTCGGCAACGGCAAGTCCATTAGAACCCGGAATCTGATAGATAGCGATAAGCGCGGAAGGATTACCGTTAAGTCGGCTGCTGGAAAGATAGTTTTCGCTGCCCAGTTCAATACGTGCTACATCTTTCAACCGAACCAGCGCGCCATTCGCATCCGACTTGATGAAAATATCACCGAACTGTTCTTCGGTAACGAGCCGCGACTGCAATTGTGCTGCGTAGGTATATTGCGTTCCGGGAGCAGAAGGTTCGCCGCCGAATGTTCCGCCGGGCTGGATAGCATTCTGCGATTTTACCGCAGCCATGACTTCCTGAATTGTCAAGTTATAGGCTGCCAATTTCTCCGGCTTCAGCCAGAAGCGCATGCCATATTGCGTACCGCCAAGAATCGATACATCGCCAACACCCTCAGTACGCTTCAGGTCATCCACTGCATTGATGTATGCGTAATTGACCAGGAAATCCTTATCGTAAGAATTGTTCGGCGAGTACAATGAAACCAGTAAGAGCGGGAACGTCAGTGATTTTTTCACGGTAACGCCCATGTTGAGCACTTCCGGTGGAAGAAAAGGATTCGCCTGCGACACTTTATTTTGCGTCAGCATGTTGGCTTTATCCAGGTCTGTTCCCACATTGAAGGAAACCTGGATATTCGCTGTACCGTCGCCGGCATTGATAGAACGCATGTACAGCATGTCTTCCACGCCGTTGACTTGCTGTTCAATCGGTGTGGAAACGGCCTGCTCGACATTGACGGCATTCGCACCGCTGTACATCGCATTGATCTGTACCATCGGTGGCGTGATATCCGGATACTGGGAAACGGGTATTCCGAATAGCACGATGAGTCCCAGCAACACCGTGAGAATGGAAATGACGATCGCAAAGATCGGTCGGCGTATGAAAAATTCGCTCATAGGAATCGCTTCGTTCGATCAGTTGACAAGTGTAGAATCATACGACCACTCCATCGGTTTGGGCTGGACCGGCACGTTGGGTTTGATGATAGCATTACCGACAATAGCTACGCGTTCGCCAGCCTTGAGCCCATCGGTGATGACCCAATTACTACCGACACGAACTCCCGGTGTAACCTGACGGGGGCGAAGGGTATCTCCGTCTCCAACTACAAACACCTGATAAATAGTTTGCAATTGTCGAACGGCCTGCTGCGGTACAATTACAGCGTCGTTCAATTCTTTGGAAACAACTCGAACTTTTACAAACTGTCCGGGGCGCAAACGTTGCGTTCCGTTATTGGAAACCACCGCTTGTGCCAATAACGATCCCGTTCGCGCATCGAGCGAACGATCCGTGAAATCCAGGCGAGCCTTTTCCGGGAAGCGTGTGCCATCGCTCAGGTAAACATCCAGTTCAATAGCTTGACCGACTGGACGGTCCTTCCATTCCCGCTGATAGTTCAGGTAGTCCGTCTCAGGAACACTGAAACGAATTCGTATCTCGCCGGTAGCGGAAACGGTATTCAATGCTTTGGCTCCGATACTTCGGGTCACCATATCACCGACTTGTACAGTAGAAATTCCGATGACGCCGGTAATCGGCGAGGTGATTCTTGCATACGATGTTTGCAACTGTGCATTGCGATAAACGGCCCTCGCCGCTTCGACACTTTTCTGCTGCGCCTGATAGGCGGCACGCGCGGCATCGAGGTCTCTGCGACTCAATGCGTTTATTGCTGCCAACGGTTCGACACGATCAAGATCCGCTTTTGATTTAGCCAGCAACACTTCCTGAGCCGCTACTTGCGAAGATGCTACCTCTTCCTGATTGCGTAATTGTGAATCGTCTACGGTGTAGAGGAGTTGGCCTTCCTTGACCATTTCTCCTTCTTTGAAATGAATGCCGGTAATCCATCCTTCCACGCGAGAGACTACATCCACATCCGCACGTCCGTATGTCTCGCCGATATATTCAGTATAGACCGGTAACGAACGACTGGCAGCCTCCACCACCATGACGGCGGGAGCGACCTTAGCTTTTTGGGGTGCATCATTGGAACAAGCGGAAAGGATAAGTAGGCACAGAACAGTTGGGAAAACTGCAGTGCGGACCATAGGCGTCATATGCTTATAAATTTTATTGCTCACGAAAGTAGTTAATTCGTACGAAAATCGAGTTTATGCGTACCGATAGACCATGAATAATTCAAGATCATTCTTTTGAAGCAGCTGTATTTCTCTTCATCAATAAATAATACAGCAGGAAGGCCGTTGCAAAGGCCGTAAACCAGGATACCCGGTAAAGCGGTTCCAGCGCCGGAATCCACTTACCAATCAGACCGGCTACAGCACCGAGCAGCAAGGCAATCATAGCGTTCCAATGTATCCCGCCGGAATAGCGGTACTCTCCGTCGACAGCATACAAGGCAACCACATTCAACGTTTTTCGGCGCACGATAAAATAATCGCACAAGAGAATAGCAAGTACCGGCCCGAGTAATCCGCTAACGAAAATAAGTATGCCACTGATTTCGTTCATCAACCACCACGGGCACATCAGCACCCCGATCAGTCCGGCAATAACGCCGCCAGTGCGGAAGGAAATACTTTTGGGGAACAAATTGGAGATAGCGTACGCGGGCGCGATAACATTAGCCGCGATGTTTGTACTCAGCGTGGCAATAATCATTGCAACTTGTGCGAACACAATGACCCAAGGAGAACTGAAACGGTCCATCAACGTCACCGGATCCCAAGGCGCATCTTCCGCCACAAGAATATCCGGAAAAATAATCACGGCAGCACTGGTAACGAATATCCCCACAAAAGAATAAAACATCATCGTTCCCGGCAGCCCGATGAACTGCCCGCGAAGCTGATCTTTTTGTGTTTTAGCGAAACGAGTTATATCAGAAATACTGATCGACATCGTTGCCCAATATCCAACCATCGACGTGAACCAGATCAGGTAATTCCACCACGGTGAAAGTGGCGTTTGACTCCTTGCAGGAACGGATATTGGAGAAGAAATATGATAGCCCCCTTTTCCATCCGGAGTACGAAATCGAAAACTTGCAGCTTCGGAAAATGAGGGGAGCGTATCCGTGGCGACAAGCGGTGTTACTGCCATCCATTTCATGGTCGCAGCGTCTTTTTCTACGATGGCAAACTCGCTGACACGCGAGGCTCCATTTTGTTGATCCAACACAGTAAAGGCTAATACACGTTCGTCTTTCCAGGTAATCGTCGAACGGCCAAGGCGATCGCTCTTTTCAAGTACGTCTTTCATACTACCTGTTTCGCTGTATCCCCAATAGACCAATACGATTCCAATGATAATGAGCAGTGGCGCTGAATAATCTTCCAACCACTTTATACTCTCCGTTCCTTTCCAGATGAAATAGATGTTGATAAACCAAAAAGCGGCAAACCCTACAAATTTTCCCCATGAGATGCCTTCTTCAGGGACCGTGCCGGTTACCGCATTGAAAATAGAATACAGCGCCAGTCCGCCGATCCAGGTTTGAATACCGAACCATCCACAGGCCACGAAACCACGAAGAATGGAAGGAATATGTATTCCGAAAATTCCAAAGGCCGCCCGACCCTGTACCGGGAATGGAATGCCGTATTTAACTCCGGCATGTCCATTGAGTACCATAGGTAATGTTATAAATAAATTCGCCAGTCCGATGATAATCAGCGCCTCGTACCAGTTCAGTCCGGAGCGAATCATATAAGACGCCAGCAGGTACGTTGGGATACATACAGCCATTCCTACCCAAAGTGCGGCCAGGTTCCAGGTGGTCCAGGTCCGGCTGGCAGGACGCACCGGTGCGAGGTCAGCGCTGAAAAGCGGTGAATTTTCAATGGAATCAACGTGATTAGGGTGCTGACTATCGCCGTTCATGGGTGTGGGTTTTGGGGAAAGGTAATCGAATATGCTACAGGTGGCAAATTCACGAAAAAAAGTTATAAATACCTGTATTTGAATGAAATCCGATCATTTTAAGAATTATTTGGAAAAATACTGTGCCTGGGAATGAGGGCGAGTAAACGCCGATTAAAACAATAAATCCTCTGCAAATTCTTGATTTACAGAGGATTCTGATTTTGAGTACCCGGGGTCGGGATCGAACCGACATGAGTTTTAGCTCACTGGTGTTTGAGACCAGCGCGTCTACCAATTCCGCCACCCGGGCAGATATTCGATGGTAGGGGCGCAAATATAAGAAAAATCAAATGTCCGGCAATGCAGCTCCCTACTTGCCCCCTTCCCCCCTTTTTTGTACCTTTGCAGACCTTTAAAATCAATGGCTTAGCCATGGAACAACGGAACGTAAAAATCTTCTCGGGAACCGCCACCCATTACCTGGGCGAACAAATCGCAGCAACCTACGGATTGCCGCTCGGCGAAGTGCAGGTGACCAAGTTTTCCGATGGGGAATTTTCTCCGGCGTTCAACGAATCGGTGCGCGGATGCGATGTTTTCATCATCCAGTCTACTTTCCCGCCGGCCGACAACCTGATGGAGCTGCTTATGCTCATCGATGCCGCCAAACGCGCCTCTGCACACTACATCACAGCGGTCGTTCCGTACTTCGGTTTCGCACGCTCCGATCGTAAAGACAAGCCCAGGGTGTCTATCGCCTCCAAGCTGGTAGCGAATATGTTGACTGCAGCCGGTGTCACCCGTATCATTACGATGGACTTGCACGCACCGCAGATCCAGGGTTTCTTCGATATTCCCGTCGACCACCTGGAACCTTCCTCGCTGTTTGTTCCTTACATCGAATCCCTGAATTTACCCAACCTCACGTTTGCAGCTCCTGATATGGGCGGCGTCAACCGTGTTCGCGGCTATGCCAAGAATTTCAATAAGGAAATGGTAATCTGCGATAAACACCGCTCCAAGGCGAATCACATAGCTGAGATGACAGTCATTGGAGATGTGGAAGGCCGTGATATCATCCTGATCGATGACATCGTGGACACAGCAGGCACCTTGACCAAAGCCGCGGATATGCTTTTTGACAAAGGCGCCAGCAGCGTGCGTGCGTTCTGTACGCACCCGGTACTTTCAGGAAAAGCCTACGAAAATATTGAGAAGTCTCGTCTGACTGAATTAGTTGTCACCGACACTATTCCGCTGAAGCAACAGTCTCCTAAAATTAAAGTGCTTCATTCTGCCGAACTCTTTTCCCGCATCATCCGCCGGGTTTACGTCTACGAGAGTATCAGTGAACTGTTCCTCGTCTAATCACACTACAAAGAATTCTAATTTCAATTAAATTTATAACCAATAAACAATCGATTACAATGAAGTCAATGACAATTAACGGTGACTTGAGAGCAGCTCAGTCCAAGCAGGAATTAAAAAAACTGCGAGCAGAGGGTAAGGTTCCGTGTGTACTCTATGGTGGAAAAGAACAAATCCACTTCAGTGCACCGGCGCTCGACTTCCGCCATCTGGTGTATACTCCGGAAGTATATACCGTAAACCTACACGTAAATGGACAGTCGCATACGGCTGTGATGAAAGACATCCAATTCCACCCGGTAACAGATGCCATCATGCACATCGATTTCCTGCAACTGTTCGAAGACAAGCCGGTAACTATGGCTGTACCGGTGAAGATCACCGGTAACGCTGTCGGTGTTCGTGCCGGTGGTATTTTGTTCAACAAATTACGCCGCCTAACTTTATCAGCACTTCCAAAAGACCTGCCTGATCACATCGAAGTAAACATCGACAACCTGAACATTGGTGATGATATCCGTGTTCGCGACCTCGAAGTAGAAGGTGTTGACTTTCTTGATGTGCCAAGTAATGTTATAGCAGGTGTTAAGACAACACGTGCAACGGCTGCTGCTGCTGCGGAAGCCGCTCCGGCCAAGAAGTAATAGCCATTACAATACGATAAAAGCACTGCATCCCAAAGGGTGCAGTGCTTTTTTATTTGGGACTGATACTTCGATACGTGGAATAATTCGTGAAAACTATCGCGTAATAGTTACTTATTATTAAAATCCGACATGGTACGGTCGATGCCAATCGAAACAAAACTCTTTACAATCTGCACCGACTTTTCAAGACGTTCTTGCAGCTGATTTTCTTCTTCGGTAGTCCATTCTCCCAACACATAGTCAACCTGCTTGCCTTTGGCAAACTCGTTTCCAATACCGAAACGCAAGCGTGCAAACTCCACAGACTTCATCGTTGCAATAATATCCGACAATCCATTGTGTCCTCCATCACTTCCCTTTTTACGGACACGAAGCGTGCCAAATGGAAGTGCAAGATCATCCGTGATCACCAGTAAACTGTGTGCTGTTATTTTCTCCGCCTGCAACCAGTAATTAACCGCCTTTCCCGATAAATTCATAAACGTGGTTGGCTTGATAATGACCAGTTGTTTCCCCTTGAATCTAGCGTGACACACGTCCGCCAATCGATCAGCCTGGAACAATTTCTTATGGTCCAAACCCTCCTCTTTGGATAACGCCAATGCCAATGCATCAGCGACTTTGAAGCCGATATTGTGGCGGGTGTTTTCGTATTCCGGGCCAATATTGCCGAGGCAGGCGATGAGAAATTTGGACATGAGGGCAAATTTACTCGATATCTGTAAATACGGCAGTAATACCCTAAGTAGTTTATACCGATTCTAAGCCCGCTAAATGCATAATAATTAAGGCCTATTTCAAATATTTACCTATTTTTGAAGTATATATTAAGCAACCCACCATGAAAAAAATCTTTACGTTACTTGCTGTGATGCTCACACTCTCCTTCGCTGCTTCTGCACAGGGATTGGTCATCAACGAAGTGGATTACGATCAGCCAAGCCTCGACAGTGCTGAATTCATTGAGATCTATAACGGCGGCAGCTCCGCTGTCGACCTGAGTGATTACGTTGTGCTGTTGTATAATGGAAGTTCTACCAGCCTTTCTGTGTACGATACGATCGCACTGCCAGCCCAGTTTCTCAACCCGGGCGATTATTTTGTGATCTGCGGTAACACCGGAAAAGTTCCAAATTGTGACCTTGCGCTGACTCAGGCCACGAATATTATTCAAAATGGATCGCCGGATGCTATTGCGTTGTATTCCGTTCCTAGCCTCTCCTATGAAGATGTAATCAGTTACGAAGGCGACTGTCCGGCTCCTTATGTAGAAGGTACGGGGCTGCCACTTGCACAAAGCGATACCGTTGTAGTTGACTCTATCAATGGTCGCTATATCAGCGTCGGCCGCTATCCTAACGGTCAAGACAGTAATAACAATTCATTGGATTTCGTTCGCGCGTGCATCACACCGGGAGCAGCTAATCTGAATACAGAAGCCAACTGCGCTCAGGTTTCGGGTATCAGCCGTCCTGTACAGCAATTCTCATTGGTTATGTACCCTAATCCTTCCCGCGGACAGGTTTCAATCGACTTCGGTAAAGACGGTAGCAACAATGCCGCTATCACCGTCTACGATATCCTCGGTAACCAATTGCGTCAACTGGATGCGAAAGTGTATAACTCTATTTACCATCTTGACCTTTCCGATCTGGTCAACGGTGTCTACTTCGTAAAAGTGAATACCACTGCCGGCGAATCTATGCAGCGTATCCTGCTTAAGAAATAATCTATCATCCCATTTAAAAAAGCCCTGCAGCAGAAATGCTACAGGGCTTTTTCGTTTACAACAACTAGGATTAATAGTTGAGCTGAAGAAGGACTACGTCGAGATAACGGCCAAATTTGAAGCCAACTTCTTTCAGCGTCCCAACGATGCGGTAGCCAAGTTTTTCGTGCAAATGAATACTCACGTCATTTC
>CAINVI010000287.1 GCA_903854075.1 Candidatus Pollutiaquabacter sp.
GAACTTGGTATTGGTCGCCCCTCCACCTACGCACCAACCATTTCTACCGTGCAAAAACGAGGATATGTGGTCAAGGAAGAACGCATGGGAAAAGAAAGATCGTACCATGTTATTACCCTGAAAGACGAAAAACTTCATCCCGAAGTAAAAACCGAAATTACCGGTGCCGATAAAAACAAATTGTTTCCTACCGACATCGGAATGCTGGTTAATGATTTCCTGGTACAATATTTCAAGGATATTCTCGACTTCAATTTCACGGCTTTCGTTGAAAAAGAGTTTGATGATATTGCCAACGGCGAGCTTAAATGGCAGAAAATGCTGAAAGAGTTCTACCTCCCGTTTCATAAGAATGTAAAATCGACTGAAAAAGATTCGGAACGTGTAACCGGTGAACGCATTCTCGGAAAAGATCCGGTTAGCGGCCATACTCTGCTGGTGCGTGTCGGTCGTTTCGGGCCGATGGCACAGATTGGTTCCCAGGAAGAAACCGAAAAGCCACGCTATTCGAAGTTGCGCAATGATCAGCGTTTGGATACCATCACCTTCGAGGAAGCGCTGGACTTATTCAAGTTGCCACGTACCGTAGGTCAGTTCGAAGAGCAGGATGTGGTCATCGCTGTCGGCCGCTTTGGGCCGTATATCCGCCTGGGCGATTTCTTCGTCAGTCTGAAGAAAGAAGATGATCCGTATACTGTCACCTACGACCGCGCGGTTGAATTGATTCACGAGAAGCGCAAGCAACTGGCGGAACGAATCATTAAATCGTTCAGCGAAGATGAAGAGGTTCAGATCCTGAACGGTCGCTGGGGACCGTACATCGCCTACAAAGGAAGAAACCTCCGCATAGCAAAAGATCGCGATCCGAAATCGTATACGTTTGAAGAAATTGTAGAGCTGGCCGCTAATACACCGGAAACTCCGGCTCGCGGTCGCTTCGGTCGTTTCGGTAAGAAAGCAGCGGCTCCCGCTCCGTTTAAGAAAGCGGCGGCAAAAAAACCGGTAGCTAAAAAAGCCGCTGAGAAAGCGGCACCTGCTAAAAAAGCCGCAACCACCGCTGCGCCAAAGAAAACGGCTACCAAGAAAGCGGCCACGAAGAAAACAGCCACTAAGAAGGTTGCTGTTAAAAAGGCGGCGACCAGAAAAAAATAACGGCTAACGATCACTTTTAAAAAAAGCTGTCCGTTGCCGGGCAGCTTTTTTATTGATACAGCATCGCTGGAAGCGGCATCGGTCGTGCTGTCCACACCGATATTGTTGATTAAACCAACTACTTGCCCGGCAACTACCTGACGGTAAACGTACTTTTGCTTACCTACTGTTTCACCTATGGAAATCATTGATTACTTGTCACCGCTGGATGCTGAACGATTCGACCGCTTTGCAGAACAGAAATCCATGATGGGCGCTGTCGTCCGGAAATATACCGAAGCCGGCACATTGCCCGATCTGACCGATTGCCACATCGCCATCTTTGGTGTTGGTGAAGATCGCGGAGCAGTTAAGAATGCAGGTTGTGGCGAAGCGCCCGATCAGATTCGCGACCGTTTCTACGCGTTGAAGCAGGCCAATTACCCGTACAAAATTGTTGACTTGGGCAACCTTCGCATCGGGGAAACACTGGGCGACACCTATGCGGCCGTCTCAGTAATCATGGTGGAATTATTGCGCAACGGTATAGTGCCGGTCGTTTTAGGCGGCAGTCAGGATCTTACGCTTGCGCAGTATATGGCGTATCAGAAGCTGGAGGAGACCGTCAACATTGTTGCTGTTGATGCACACTTTAATTTAGGTAAGATGGATGATCCGATTTCTGCAGATTGTTATGTCGGCAAAATCGTGATTCAGGAACCTAATTTCCTGTTCAACTATTCCAATGTCGGATACCAAAATTACTTCGTAGGTACCGATCAGGTGGAGTTGATGGAGAAATTATATTTTGATGCTTACCGACTCGGTAACGTGCGTAACGATATGGAGGAAGTCGAACCGATCGTGCGTAATGCGGATTTGCTCTCTTTCGATATCACGGCCGTTCGTCAAAGTGATGCGCCGGGCAACGGGAATGCTTCTCCGAATGGTTTCTATGGCGAAGAAGCTTGTCAGATCGTACGCTACGCCGGCATGAGTGATAAACTGACCTCCTTCGGGCTGTACGAAGTTAATCCGACGCTCGACTTTCGGTCACAAACCTCTCACCTGGCGGCGCAAATGCTGTGGTATTTCCTCGAAGGTTATTACAACCGCAAGCGCGACGTTCCATTGAAGAGCAAGACAGGTTTTTTAAAGTACCGGGTCAGCATGAAGCAGGCGGAACAGGAAATTGTATTTTACAAGAGCGAAAAAAGCGAACGATGGTGGATGGAAGTGCCGGTTCCCAGTGGTAAATCGCATTATCATCGTCATCACCTGGTGCCGTGCTCCTATAAAGATTATGAAACGGCATGTCGCGACGAAATGCCGGATCGCTGGTGGCAGGCGTTTCAAAAATTGTCCTGAGCTAATTTTTTGCTCCCTCCGTCAGGGTTTCACGTTTTTGCAGAAACTTTTTAATAGGTTATCTCGTGTAACTGCATTGTATTATTGTCGGAAACCAGCAGTGGGTGAACGGATGGATTTGCTCAACAAAAGTTTGTTTTTAGTTGAATAAATTCATTACTTTACCCCCTCAACACGTTGGGGAACGTCAAAATTTGCATAAAAAACGCACTTAGACTCGTGAATCGCTTTTCACTGGCCATTTTGATTGCTTTTGCAGGAATCGCTGTTTCTACAGCCGTTTCCGCGCAGCAGGATCCTCAATTCAGCCAGCACATGTTCGGCCGGTTACCGGTCAATCCGGGTTACGCGGGCTCTAATGAGGCAATTTGCGCCAATTTGTTGTATCGTAACCAGTGGACTGGCTTTGGCGGAGAGCCGAAATCGACCATGTTTTCTTTTGATATGCCGGTAGACGTGCTTCGCGGAGGCGTAGGACTTTCGGTTTATGCATCTGATCAGCTCGGAGCGCAAAGCAACCTGAACGTCCGCGGTGCCTACGCGTACCGTACTAACCTTGGACCGGGTCGGCTGGGAATCGGAATCGACGCAGGATACCATCAGCAATCGCTCAATGGTTCTGAGTTCGTATACAATGATCTTAACGATAATAATATTCCGGCCGGATCTGTTGGTGATGGTGTGTTGGACCTTGGCCTGGGCGTTTATTATAATACCGATAAGCTCTATGTCGGTTTGTCTACCACGCATTTGCTGGAAGGCGATATTGACTATGAAAATGTGCGCAGTACACTCGCTCGTCACTATTGGCTCATGGCCGGCTATTCGGCAGAATTATCGCCATCCATGACCTTGAAGCCGGCTTTGTTGGTGAAAACCGACGGTGTTTCCACGCAAATGGACCTCAACGCGAATCTATTTATCAATAATCGTTTCTGGGTGGGTGCGGGTTATCGTCTCCAAGATGCCATTGTTCTGATGGCCGGACTCGAGATTGTGCCGAATTTACGATTGGGTTATTCGTACGACTATACCACCTCTGCAATTAGGTCGTATTCGTCTGGAACTCATGAAATTATGTTGGGATACTGCTTCAAACCGGTAAAGGTGGTGAAGCGGACCTACCATCGTAATGTAA
This sequence comes from Candidatus Pollutiaquabacter sp., assembly GCA_903854075.1. GTDB lineage: Bacteria > Bacteroidota > Bacteroidia > AKYH767-A > 2013-40CM-41-45 > Pollutiaquabacter. The sequence continues at coordinate 3,638 of CAINVI010000287.1, forward strand.
GAATGTTATAATAATTGCTCTTTCAAGTAGTTGATAACCATTATCTTTGAAAGCATAACGCGTACTAAAAAGGGAATTCATTTCATATCCAAGATAAATTAAATAATATTCGGCAAATTTCGTTGAGTATTTCAGATCACCTAAACAATGAATCTAATGAAGACCGGGATTAAGAAATTAACGTTTCTATTTTCCCTCGGGACGTTGGCGCTCGCAGGTTGCGGAAGCTCTAATAAAGGCGAACTGACGGGCGTGCTGAACCGCGAAAAGTGGTTCCAGCCTGATCCGTACGGCATGGTGTATATCCCATCCGGTTCCTTTAACATGGGACCAAGTGATCAGGATGTGCCGTATGCAGTAACCGCTCAAAGCAAATCCGTAACGATGCCGGCGTTCTATATGGACAATACGGAGATCACGAACAACGAATACCGTCAGTTTGTGTATTGGGTACAGGATTCTCTCGCGCACCGCCTGATTGGTGGTGAGCATCTTTTTGAAGAAGGTGAATATGGCGAGCGCATCAACTGGCGTGCGAAAATTAAGTGGGACGAAGAAGAAAACGAAGAAGTGCTTGCGGAGCTGTTCCTGCCGGAGACTGAGCGTTTCTATCGCCGTAAAGAAATCGATACCCGTAAACTCAATTTTGAATACTATTGGATCGACCTGAAAGCCGCTGCGCAGCGTGAAAACCGCGAGCAAGGAATGGTGGACCGTTCCGTATTCATTAAGAAAGATGTTATCAATGTGTATCCGGACACCCTCGCTTGGATCCACGATTATACTTATTCCTACCACGAGCCGTTGACGCAGATGTACTTCTGGCATCCGGCCTACGACGACTATCCGGTCGTTGGTGTGACCTGGAAACAAGCCCGTGCGTTCTGTATCTGGCGTACGCAGCTGATGAATAGTTTTCTCGCCGATGAAGGTGGTGCATATGTTCAGGACTTCCGTCTTCCTACCGAAGCGGAATGGGAATACGCATCACGCGGCGGTCTGGATCATTCTCCGTTCCCTTGGGGAGGTCCGTACATCCGTAACAGCCGCGGTTGTTTCCTGGGTAACTTCAAGCCAATGCGCGGAAGCTATCAGGACGATGGTGGTGTGTACACGGTGAAAGCCACTTCTTACTGGCCAAACGATTATGGCTTGTATTGCATGGCCGGTAAC
>CAINVI010000288.1 GCA_903854075.1 Candidatus Pollutiaquabacter sp.
GACATCTCTTCCGGCGATGCCGAATTGATATCTCCGGTCATTGAACTTTCAACTGCAGTTGCACCGGCTTATATTGATTTTAATGTCGCCTACGCGATGTACTCATCCCAGTACCATGATTCGCTGGTAGTTTCTGTTAGTGACGATTGCGGCTCCTCTTTTGTACGAGTCTATGCAAAAGGCGATGACTCGCTGGCCACCGCGCCTGATGTGAGTGTGAATTTTGTTCCGTCAGTTCCTTCTGAATGGCGTGCAGAACGGATAGATATCAGCAGTTATATCGGTCGGGATGTGGTCGTGAAATTTGAAGTGATATCCGGTTTTGGAAACGACATCTACCTGGATGATATCAATATCTACGGTAACACCAGCGGTATTCAAGCGCCCGGCGATTACACGCCGGTGGTTTATCCGAATCCTGCCAATGACCAGCTTACGGTTCAGTGTCCGTGGGGTGGCAATGAAGTTCGAGTGGTGTTAGCCGATATTTTCGGCCGGGAAGTGATCTCAGCTCCGATGTCCGGAAGATCGCTGCAGCTGGATGTTTCTACACTGGCCGCCGGCTGTTATCAGCTAACGTTGCTGGATGCTAATGGTCGGTGGGGTTCCCGCAAGGTTTTTGTGCAATAATGGCAGCGGTTATTCTTTAATCCATCGAACGGCTCCCTGCCGGTTTCCGTCGGTAAAACGAAGCTGATATAATCCCTTGGCAAGAGTAGCGACGGATAAACTTTCGGTGGTGTTGCCAGTTATCGTTGTGTATAAAACCACGTTGCCCAATACGTCCATTACGGTTATGTATTGCGATGAATACGACTTGTTCGTAAGCTGAAGCGAAGTGGTGGCAGGATTAGGATAGAGGAAAAGTGTAACCGCCGACTGCTGTTCGTCAATGCCGATAAACGAACAATACTGTCCGAACTGGTTAATATAATTTGTAACTGTAAAAGCGGTGAAGCCTTCGTTCAGAAAAACCGTTTGGCCGGACTGCTGCGTAGAAAGTGCGCTGAAAGCAGGTTGTGTAGCACTGAGTGATAATGACGTTTCGTTGCATCCTGTCGATCCGCTATCCAGCGTTTTGAGGAAATATCCTTCGCTGAACAATCCCGGACTTTCATCCCTGCCACAGGCTGCATATCCGCCGTCGCTTCCGTAGATGATACTTTTCAGCCGACTGATATTTCCCGGTGATCCGTATTCAAATGCCCACTGGCAAAATCCTGTAGAATCGGTTTCAAACATGCAGGAGAGTTCACTGAGATTGGCGTTGGTTTGTCCGGCTACAATATAGTTGCCATTGTACGCCTTGATTAGCGAGAAACCTAAATCGTTTTGCGGTGAGCCGATCAGTTGCGACCATACCAGATTTCCGTTACCATCAATTTTGTACAGGCAGTGATCGTAATCAGATCCTAATGTTTTTTCAGCGTAACCGCAGATGATGAAGCCTCCGTCGCCGGCCGGAATGACGTCCTCCGATAATTCTGCCGTAGGTTGTGCTGTGTTGAAAATCCTTTTACTCCACAACAGTGTGCCATTGTTGTCGAATTTGGCAACGAGGTGATCTGCATTCGCGCTGCCGTCATGAGTACTGCCTACGGCCAAGACGCCTCCGTCAGCGGTGTTGATCGCTTTTGTGAAACTAGAACTAAAGTTGGCATTCAGTGTAGTGCTCCAGAGGAGTTGTCCTAAAACGTCTACTTTAAAAATTAACGCCGATTGTTGTGCACTGCCGGCCGCTGCAGTAGTTCCTGTGACAATCACACTCCCATCCCAGCGTTTTAGTAGACCGTTGGCCTGGTCGGGACCGATTGTTCCATAACTGTTGGACCAAATCAGGTTGCCGAAGTCATCTACGCGAGTCAGAAAAATTTCCGAGTTGTTAGGATCGTTAAATGTTCCGAATGTGTAGCCGCAAAGCGTAAACGATTCGTCGGCATTTTGAATCAAACCGGTTAACAGATTTTGCTGTGCATCGCCAATGCGGAACGAGTAAAGGAGGTCACCGGTTGCGTTGGTGCGGTAAATTACAAGATCGGTGCTGTCGTTAGCGCCAAGGTCAGTGGTTCCGCCTGCGCAGTAGCCGCCATCGCTAGTACGAACAACATCCAGCAAGTGATCCCCAAAACCGTCGCCGAATAATTTTTGAAAACTGCTGTAGGCGGAAGATTCGGTTTTAAAAATAAGTATCGTTAGACAAATTAATAGTAGTCGCATGCCCGGAGGTTTGTTTCAGGCAATTTAGTAAAAGTCAATAAATAGCTAAGCTGACCGCTGAATATTAAAAAAGCCCCGATTGGCGGGGCTTTTGAATGTTAGTATTCGTCTTCGTTGAAGAAGAAGTCGTCCTTGGTCGGATAGTCCGGCCATATTTCTTCAATACTTTCATACGCTTCTCCTTCGTCTTCCAGTTCCTGAAGATTTTCAATGACTTCCAACGGAGCTCCGGAACGGATGGCGTAATCAATCAGTTCGTCTTTGGTGGCAGGCCAAGGTGCATCTTCCAGATGCTGCGCTAATTCAAGAGTCCAGTACATGCGCTGATGGTGTAAGTATTCGGTTAAAGAATCAGATTTTCAAAGGTTCGCAAAAGTAAAAAAATAATAGTCAGTTGTGCGAAATGCCTGGGATTTTAAGCGTTGCATAAGCCGTTGAAAATCAATGCCAATCCATTGGTTCAAGGCGAATTTCACAAAAGATGCGGATAGCTTCAACGACTATTTTACGCAGAAATTGTAGCCTTATTTCTCCGGAATCCAGGGAAGTTCTTCGGCGCCAAGTTCCCGAGACAGTTTTCTGGAGAGGACGAAAAGATAATCAGAAAGACGGTTGAGGTATTTCAGGATCAGTTTGTCGACGACCTCGGCCTCGTGAAGATGAACAGCATTACGTTCTGCTCTGCGACAGACGCAACGGGCGATATGACATTGGGAAACGACAGGATGGCCGCCTGGCAGCACGAAGTTTTTCATGGCTGGCAATTGCTCTTCCATTTCGTCCATGACGGATTCAAGATACGTGACATCATTCTCCGATAATTCCGGAAGTTTCATGTTTGACACTGCCGCATCATTGGCTAGCAAGGCGCCGATGACGAACAGGCGGTCCTGTATACGGAGAAGGACTTCGCGATGGGTGGTTGAAATCGATTGGTCCCGAAGCATTCCCAACCACGAATTCAGTTCGTCAACAGTACCGTAGGCTTCGATTTTCAAGTGATGTTTCGGAACACGGGTTCCGCCGATAAGAGAGGTGGCGCCTTCGTCGCCTTTGCGGGTATAAATTTTCATGAGGCTGCGATATTAATGGGCCGGGGCGACTGCCGAACGTGCCGGATTGGGTTGATCGGCATCCACTAATCCGTCTTTTATCCGAATGATGCGGTGTGCGTGCCGTGCAATGTCCTCTTCGTGGGTGACCACGATAACGGTGTTTCCTTTTCGATGAATTTCTTCGAAGAGGTTCATGATTTCATAAGAGGTTTTGGAGTCAAGGTTACCGGTCGGTTCATCTGCAAGGATGATAGAGGGGTTGTTGACGAGTGCGCGTGCTACTGCAACCCGTTGACGTTGTCCACCGCTTAGTTCATTCGGTTTGTGGGTTGCGCGGTCAGAGAGTCCGACATCTTCCAATGATTTTTGAGCCCGTGCGATGCGGTCGTCTTTTTTAACGCCGGCATAGACCAGTGGTAATGCCACGTTGTCGAGTGCAGTACTTCTGGGGATAAGATTGAAGGTTTGGAAGATGAAACCGATTTCTTTGTTGCGAATGTCTGCCAGTTCATTTTCCGTCATTTTACTGGCTTCTTTTCCGTTCAGAATATAGGTGCCACCGGTAGGGCTGTCGAGACAACCGAGAATATTCATCAGGGTGGATTTACCGGAACCGGAGGGACCCATTAACGCTACATATTCCCCTTTTTCAATTTTAAGAGTGATAGATCGCAAGGCATGGACCACTTCTCCGCCAATCGCGTAGGATTTAGAAATTCCGTTTAGTTCAAGCAATGCCATGAGCTGGTTGTCTAACGAATCAAAGGTAATTCAAAAACCGAGCCGAAACGTGATTCAGTAGAGCAGGGTAAAATGTTGCGGAGGTCCTTCCTTTCTAAAGAAGACAAATCCCATTTTGAACAAATCGATGGTTAGTCGTACGTCGGGGTGTTTTTTAATCTCTTCCCAGGCGTTTTCCATTCCACGGCTCCAGTGAATGTCATCAAAAATCAAGACCGTGTTTTCGTTGCAAAAGGGTAGCAGTGTTTCGAAATAGTCCAGTGTAGGGCGATACTGATGGTTGCCGTCAAGGTAGGCCAGGTCGACGTGCTTTATCGTGCCTAACAGTTCCGGCAGCACTGTGGAAAATTCTCCAACTCGCTGTTCAATGTTTCGCGCTTTAAACCGTTGAAAATTAGCCGTTGCCAAGGCGGCGGTTTGTGGACATCCCTCAATGGTATGCACCGTACTCGTGCGGTGCGGGGCCGAGAGGTAAAGGCTCGAAATACCGAGAGATGTGCCCAATTCAAGTATGTTTTTGGGCTGAAATCGGTTGACGATTCGAAAAAGTAATTGGCCGTATTTTGCCGGAAGCAGGTAGTGGAGCGCAATATCGCTGACTTTTCTTCGCTTGTTTCCGGATTGGGCGCCCGTTCCATAATCGGTTACTTCAAGGAGGGTATTGTCCATGAGCAGTTTGGATCGGATAGACTCAATCGGGCGAAATGCGTAAAATGGCGTTCGGTCGCGAATTACGTTATTCAGCAGTTCAAAAACGAACGGTGAATGAACGCCATGCGCCGTTTTTGCCGTCAGCCGGTAGCGGACGAAACGGGTGGCGGTAAACAGCGGTTCCATAGCGCGAATATAATTCACAAAAGCGCTCCAAACCCTATAAAACATCCCGCGAAGTTGCTACTTTTGTGCTTTCAAAATTGACTCCTTCATGAGCACTATTGCAGAGATCCGTGGACGACAGATTTTAGACTCCCGTGGTAATCCTACCGTCGAGGTGGATGTAATAACCGATAATGGCGTTGTCGGCCGCGCTGCGGTGCCCAGTGGTGCGTCCACCGGTGCTCACGAAGCGGTGGAGTTGCGGGATGGTGACCCTCAACGTTACTTGGGAAAAGGGGTGCTGAAGGCCATCAACAATGTTAACAAGACGCTGAACGAAGAATTGCGCGGACTGCCAATTACCGAACAGTCGATGATTGATCAGACGATGATCAAGTTGGATGGTACCGAGAACAAGTCTCATCTTGGTGCCAATGCCATGCTTGGCGTTTCGCTGGCAGTTGCCAAAGCCGCAGCTATCGAAACGAGTCAGCCATTGTATCGTTATGTAGGTGGTGTGAATGCACGCATCCTGCCGGTTCCTATGATGAATATCCTCAATGGCGGTGCACATGCCGATAATGCCATCGATTTTCAGGAATTCATGGTCATGCCGCTTGGCGCGACGTCTTTTTCAGATTCGCTTCGAATGGGTGCAGAAGTTTTCCATCATCTCAAATCCGTCTTGAAGAAAAAGGGACTGTCCACCAATGTCGGCGATGAAGGCGGTTTCGCGCCTAATTTTAAATCCAACGAAGAAGCGATTCAGTCGGTGATGGATGCAATAGTTGATGCCGGGTACACGCCCGGTAAAGACATGTTCATCGCCTTGGATGCTGCATCCACTGAATTCTTTGATGCTGCATCGGGCAATTACATTTTTAAAAAGTCTACCGGCGATAAGCTAACTCCTAAGCAAATGGCTGACTTTTGGGCCGATTGGGTGTCGCGGTATCC
>CAINVI010000289.1 GCA_903854075.1 Candidatus Pollutiaquabacter sp.
CGCGTGTCCACCATCACTTGCATTCCATCGCCGCCCATGATGAATTTGTATGGATACTGTCCACTGTCGTGCCAACTATTCGAATTGACGGTAGCTGAGGAACCTGTCCATACGCCATTATCCTGCAAGCCGCCATAAACGTTATAAGGCTTTTCCATATCCACGTTTACTGTATAAAACTGACCCACCGGCGGCGTATTAGCTTTGAACCAGGTCGCACCATCATCGTATGAAATATTCAATCCGCCGTCATTTCCGTTGATTAAATGTCCGTCTTTAGCAGGATTCATCCATACAGCATGATGATCGGCATGCACATTATCGCCGCTAATCTCTTTGAACGTCTTTCCTCCATCCGTGGACATAATGAGTGTATAACCACTCAACACTACTTTCTGATCATTGATCGGAGACACGAAAGCTTTACCGAAGTAATAACCGTAGGTGAAGTAAAGCGACTTCATATACTCTACGTTGGTTTTCTTCCATGTTGTCCCGCCGTCGTCACTGCGGTACAGCTCTGCTCCAATGATCGGCGTATCGAACAAAGAATTATTGGCATCGTTCATATAGTCGACGATTTCGAGCACCGCTACCGAGTCGGATTTAACCAGTTCCTTTACTTTATCGGCGGTATATTTTTCCGGGAAATCATTTTGACGGAGAAATTTATCGAGTTTCTTTTCCGGCACTTGCAGAAATTTTTCGCGGGACATTTCCTTGAGATCACGCGCCGAAAGCTCGGAAGTGTCGCGTGGTTCTTCCGGACGTTTATTTTGATTGTCGACTACGGCATATAGAATATTGGCATTCCCCGGAAAAATAGTTACTCCAATTCGACCAACGCCCTCGCTGGAGGGAAATCCCGAACCTTCTTTAGTGATGCTCGACCAGCTTTCTCCACCATTGGTGGACTTATAGATTCCGCTGGACTTTCCACTCTCTACAAAGTTCCACGTGCGCCGTTCACGATGCCACATTGCAGCATATAAAACGTTTGGATTACCGGGATCCAATTGAACTTCGACAGCACCGGTATTCTCATCCACTGACAACACCTGCTTCCAGGTGCTACCACCGTCAATAGTTTTATAGACACCGCGCTCCGGATTCGGAGAAAATAAATGTCCAAGGACCGCGACCCAAATGGTGTTAGGATCTTGCGGATGCAACACGACGGCCCCGATATGGTGTGATTCAGGTAATCCTTTGTATTGCCACGTCTTTCCCGTATCAGCACTGAAATACATACCGATACCGGAATAGGAGCTTCGGCTGGAATTAACCTCACCGGTACCAATCCAGAGATGGCGATTTTTCCAATTGACGGCAAAGTCTCCAATAGTGATAACATCTTCGTGATCAAAAACCGGTGAAAAAGATTGTCCATTGTTCTTCGTATACCACAAACCACCGGAAGCATACGCCACATAGAACTCCGTGGGGTCCGTGGGATTGACATCTACATCTACCACTCTACCGCTCATAACCGTAGGACCAACATTTCGGAACTTAAGGTTAGCTACCAAGGATTGATTGGCCAACGCTTTTCGACGAGCAATACCTTCCAAACGTTCGGATGCCGGCGTGGGAGAAGGTTGGGCATATGAAAATCCGGCAAGGGCCAGAAAAAAACTACTAAGGAGAAATAGCGTCCGCATAATCAAGAATTTGAAGCGTGAATATACCCGATTTAGGCGAAATCCTTTCAAAAAAAAGGAGAAGAAAAGAGGTTGACTATCGAGCGACTTTTTTATATCTTGGAATGAAAATCAAGCTGATTCCTTCATGGGGAAAATTACCGTACTACGTTACGGATTGATATCCGGTATTTTACTTTGCCTTCTTTTTTACACGCCTTACGTTTTGTGGGGAAGTAATTATGATTTCAATCTGGGGGAAGCTATGGGTTATACGGCTTCTTTCATCTCCCTGGCTACCGGTATTGTTGTAGGGATTCGCCGTCGTCGTATCCGGGAATTTAATGGCAAGATACCGTTCGGACCAGCCTTCCAAACCGGATTTTTCATTTCTGCCATTGCGGCCGGTTGCGTCTATTTATTTGTGTTTTTATTTCTTGAACTGAACGGCGCCGAATATATGCAGCGCCTCTATGTGCACAAGGAAAAGCAGATCATGGAAAAATACAAAGACAAGTCAACCGCTCAGGAAAAACTGGCTACCATGAACAAGGATTTCATTGACCATCGCACCGACTATCAAAACTCCGAAGAGCAAGGACGCATGATCTCCTATATTGTACTGTTATTTGGTACGATCATCAGCTTGTCGACCGCCGGTATTCAACAACGGGATTAAGCTGAAAAATTACGCCAGTTTTTGCGTAAGCGAATTCCGGAACACATCGGAAGCCGTTTGAATTGCTCCCCAGTTTTCTTCATCGATGATCATCTCTCCGGCATTGACCGTTCCCAGGTTGGAGAACTCCACATCCGCACTCACCAATTCATTGACAAACTGATCCATGTGTTCATCAGAGACACTAACAACGATACGGCTCTGCGCTTCTCCGAACAGAAAAGCATCGGCACGACAATCGAAGTCGGTTTCAATACTAAACCCTAAACCACGCGGCATAGCCGATTCTGTGAGGGTAATAAACAAGCCGCCATCGGAAACATCATGTGCCGATTGAACCAGCCCTTTACGTATCAGTCGTTTCACAACTTGCTGCACCTTATATTCAGTATCCAGATCAAAGTGTGGCGCAGGCGTGTTTTTCACGCCGTGCCAGGAATACAGATATTCAGAAGAAGAAATATCGTTCATCGATTCGCCGATCATGAAAATCTGATCACCCGCTTTCTTGAAATCCAGGGTCATTCGCAGCGACTTGTTTTCCAGAACACCTAACATGCCAATAGTTGGGGTAGGGAAAACCGGACCATCGTCGGAACTCTGGTTATAAAAACTCACATTACCACCGGTCACCGGCGTTTTGAATTTACGGCAGGCCTTGCCCATACCTTTGATGGCATTTACAAATTGCCAGTATACTTCTTTGTTGTATGGATTTCCAAAGTTGAGGCAATTAGTGATCGCAGAAGGATCTCCGCCACTACAAACTATGTTTCGCGCAGCCTCCGCAACGGCAATAGCACATCCTTGCTCAGGATCAGCATGCACGTAACGGCCGTTACAATCTACGGACAGCGCGATGGCGCGATCGGTATTCTTAATGTTTACGACCGCTGCATCCGAAGGTGCGTTGGTAGACATGTTAACCGTGCCAACCATGGAATCGTACTGGTCATAGACGAAATGACGGGAACAAATGTTTGGGTGGGCTAATAAGAAAAATGCAACTTCCTTCAAGTCGGAAGGCTCATTGATCGTGTTAATGGAAAAACGTTTGCTTTCATAAAAGTAAGCCGGTACGGAGTATTCACGTTCGTAGACCGGCGCACCGCCACCCAATACCAGTGAATCCGCAGGTACATCAGCAACCATTTCGTTGTTCATATAGAACTTCAACTGATTACCGGTAGTCACCTCACCAATTTGCACACAATTGAGGTCCCACTTATCGAACACGCGTTTAACCTCTGCTTCACGGCCCTTCTTGACAACCACCAGCATACGCTCTTGGGATTCGCTCAGCAGGATTTCCCAGGCGTGCATGTTTTTTTGTCGTGTCGGTACTTTATCCAAATGAATAACCATGCCGTGACGGCCTTTGGCAGACATCTCTGACGTGGAACAGATGATGCCGGCAGCGCCCATATCCTGCATACCAATAACAGCACCGGTCTGGATCAATTCCAGTGTAGCTTCGAGCAACAATTTTTCCGTGAACGGGTCACCGACTTGAACAGATGGAAGATCCTCCGCGGAATCTTCGTGCAAATCGCCGGAGGCAAAAGTAGCTCCGTGAATTCCGTCTTTACCGGTTGCGGAACCGACGATGAAAACCGGATTGCCCAATCCATAAGAAATCGCAGAAACGGTTTTTCCGACTTCTACAATTCCAGCCGACATCGCATTGACCAGCGGATTAGTGGTGTAGCAATCGTCAAAATAAATTTCTCCGCCTACAGTAGGCACACCGAAGGCGTTACCATAATCACCAATACCTTTGACAACTCCTTTAAGCAACCATTTTGTACGGTCGACGGAAAGACTTCCAAAGCGCAGTGAGTTCAACTGAGCGATCGGCCGAGCGCCCATCGTAAAGATATCACGGTTGATTCCACCCACTCCGGTAGCTGCTCCCTGATAGGGCTCGATGGCTGACGGATGGTTGTGTGATTCTATTTTGAATGCGCACGCGAGTCCATCGCCGATGGCAACAAGACCAGCATTTTCCTGTCCGGCTTGAGCAAGCATATGAGGACCATCCTTAGGTAAGGTCTTCAGCCAGACAATCGAATTTTTATAAGAGCAATGCTCACTCCA
>CAINVI010000290.1 GCA_903854075.1 Candidatus Pollutiaquabacter sp.
AACATTAGCCAAACAATTCGAAATACCTATTCAATTATCGCCGGACGAAAAAACAGACCTAATCGCTTTCCTGCTCACTTTGTCTGATCGTCAATTCCTTTTTAACTCCAACCATTCCGACCCTTTTTACGAGCGATTGAGTGATAACGATCTGTACATAACCAGGCCTGAAAAAAACTAAACTCAACATACATGAAAATCAAACTAACACTGACAGCGCTTCTCCTAGCGATTTTTGCAAAAGCACAAAGTCCGTCGATTACATCATGGCTTCAAAACACCACCGGCATCACCGGGAGTCATTATGTAATCGGAAACAGCAATGTGATTATCGACAATGATTCTGCCAACATTAAAAAGGTATTGTATTCTACCAACTGGGTCTATATCCGTGCAAACGGTGTTCCTTCCTATCCTACCGGTCCATTTCTGGATGGAAATCCCTCTTCGACTACCAGCCAGAATGCCATCTTCCGTTTTCCGCTGAATCCGTCGCCCAATACAGGAACACCTACAAATACTACTGGAGGGAACATCGGAATGTTCATCAATGGCGTTGCCTTGTTCGACTATCGTGACGGTGTATCCTGGAGCAGCGCTACTAACTCATTGCGCGGCGGTCCGTTAGGCGGCATGGGCGACAATGTCTGGAACCGTGATGCTGTTGTGGCCGAACGCGGCGGATTCGATTGCTCAAAAGGCCATCCGGCGATGGGCAATTATCATCACCACCAAAATCCAAGTGCATTCAAGTTAGATCTTACCGTAATATCCAACGTCTGCAACCTGTATGATGCAGACGGATTGTACGCCATCGACAGTGTGCAACATGCACCACTGATTGGATTTGCGTACGACGGGTTTCCCATCTACGGCGCCTACGGATTTCAGGATGTGAACGGTACCGGTCCCATTGTTCGTATTAAATCCAGCTACCGGCTACGTAACATTACCACACGTACAACCTACGCCAACGGAACAAGCGTTACACCGGGACCACCGGTCAACAGCACCTATCCGCTGGGTTATTTCCGTGAGGATTATGAATACGTTGTACCAACAACCGGGCAGACCGACTTCCTGGATGAACACAATGGTCGCTATTGTGTTACTCCCGAATATCCCGGCGGAACGTATGCATATTTCTGCACAGTAACTGCGAATTGGAACTCTGCATATCCTTATGCCGTGGGTCCTACATTTTACGGCGTTCGTGCTGCCGGCCGTGTGACTTCCATCATGGAGCCGGTGACAGTATACATGCCTTCCACCGCATCAATTACAGAACATGAACTTCGCAACATCACGGCATTCCCGAACCCTGCCAGCGACTTTATCGCGCTACAATTCAACGGGCTTAATCGTGTAGAACTCACCTTGGCGTTATATGATATTACCGGAAAACTGGTCGAACAGGGACGCCTGTTGCCCGGTCAAACCATTGCCTATTTCGACATACAAAAACTTTACCAAGGAGAATATCTACTTTCGATTTCAAGCGGAACGCAAACTGACGTTCGTAAAATCATGATACTCCGTCAATGACGGAGTATCAGTGATTATTCTAAGACGTAGATCACAGAGCAATACGGAGCCAGCTGCAGGAAATCGCCTTCCAATGAAACATCTCCGGACGAAAAAACAGCTCGTGTACCATCGGCGGTGAGGCCCAGCTCCAACGACTGTGTCAATGGCGATAAGTTGTGCGCAATCAGTACCCGCTGACCGCCGGCAATCTCGCGCTTGTAAACAATCACATCTTTCAAGCCGACATTGACCGGCAGCAACGATCCGGAAACCAACGCCTCGTGATGGTAGCGTACGTCAATTAACGAGTGATAATGCGAATAAATCGAATTCGGATCATTATACTGATCAGCCAATGATTTCATGGATACCTTAACGGAATATTCTGGATGCTCCCAACTTGTAGTCATGTTGTCTGCTACATCATCGAAGGTCCACGGAAAAGGCTCTCGTATCAATTCATCCGGTTTTTGACCTCCCATTCCGATCTCTTCGCCGTAATACAGGTACGGCGATCCCGGTAAGGTAAGTAAGATGGACGCTGCTAATTTTGCCTTGCGAACATCAAACCGAACATTATTCATGATTCGGTTTTGATCATGATTGGCTATGAACGTTGCATCGATATAATCGGGAGAGAACGATGCATACCGCTGACGAGTTATAATGAGTCGCTCAACGAGACTATCATTCTTCCCTTCCACCACTACGCGGTTGATATCAGCGGCCAAATCGAAGTTAAATGCTGCGTGCATCCCGCCTTTCAAGTACGGCGCAACCACTTCGTTTTTATTGGCCACTTCGCCAACCATGAAGAAATCAGGTTTTACTTTTTCCATCGCTTGCCGAAATTCTCGCCACCACAAATGGTTTTTTGATTCCTGTCCTTCCGGATAAACATGCTGCGCCGCATCGAGCCGAAAACCATCGACGCCCGCATCCAACCAGTACTTACCGACGTTGATCATTTCTTGTCGGACTTTCGGATTATCGAAATTTAAATCCGGCATTCCACCCCAGAAAAATCCATAATATTTTTGATAATTCTTCGCTGTAGTATCTGCACCCGGAGGATTGTGCCAGTTCTGTTTTTCACTCGTAATGAGGGCAGGCGACTTCCACACAAAATAATCGCGTAATGTGCTGGTTGGGCCGGATACTGCATCCTGAAACCATGGATGTCGAATTGAACAATGGTTGACCACCAGGTCCATTATTATAAGTATTCCACGGTTATGTGCTGCAGTGACCAACGACCTGAAGTCATCCATGGTACCGTATTCCGGATCAATAACATAATAATCCACTACATCGTATTTATGATAGGAAGTTGCCGTATTAAATGGGGTCAACCAAATGCCGCGAATTCCAAGATCACGTAGGTAATCCAGTTTCTGCTCAATTCCATTTAGATCACCAATACCATCATTGTTAGCATCCGCAAACGATCGAACAAAAATCTCGTACATCAAACGATCCTTAAACGGATTTTCGGTTGGAGCTGCCAAGGAAATAACAGGAAGAAACAGCACGAGGGCAACGAGGCGAAGGAGTTTCATAAGTTCAGTACGTTAGCTTTTTGGATAAACAATTTTAATAAAAAAGGGGCTTCGACTGGAAGCCCCTTGGATTAATTTTACACGTTGATCAATATCCCGGATTCTGGGTAAGATTAGGATTTGCCGTAAGGTCAGATGAAGGAATCGGATAAAGGTTCAGGTGATCACTCACGCCGACACCGGCCACGTCGCCGCCTTTGAACGGCCAAACGTACGATGATGACGTGAATTTATCAAACCGCACCAGATCGGTCCGGCGAGTACCTTCCCAATATAACTCGCGCATACGCTCTGTTAAAATATCATCCGGGGTAATGGAAGTCACGTTATGCGCCGTGTTACCGAAAGCACGCTCACGCAGATCGTTTACATAACGTATAGCAAGCGTCTGATTGGCATTGGATGCGTTTCGTGCAGCCGCCTCCGCATACATCAGATAAACATCCGCCAGTCGGAACATCGGAAAATCAGTGTCAACAAACGTTTTTGTCGGATCAGACCCCGGATTACCATTGCGATCCAGGTTCTTCCATTTGGTCACTGCATAACCATTCGTAAAGGTGGTCGAGATATTGATTTCAAGTGTTTGTCCGGTAGTATAGAACAGGTAACGACTATCGGCAGTATCAATAGCCAGCGGCAGATTTTTCTTGGCACGTAGTCCGGCCCAGCCGGAGCCCGGAGCGATTCCAAAATTCGCTACCTGCATGCTGCCGCCAACGGATGCATGCACCAGGAAGGTAGTGCCGCCGTAAGACTTCGTAAACTGACCGTCGCAAACAATCGGAAAAATAATTTCACTGGACAGGTTGTTATCGGTGAGGAACAAATGCTCGTAGTTCGGCTCCAGCGAATAGGCACCGCTTTGAATCACAGAATCACAATAACGAACACAATCTTCGTAGCGTGGAGGACCGAGAACCGTTCCTTGTTTAGTATAAATCTGGGCATTCAGATACAACCGAGCGAGCAAAGTCCAGGCTACAGCCTTGTCAACACGCGCATATTGGAAACGAGGCGAACCGAGCTCCGGTGTCACCGCCAGCAACTCCGACTCGACATAACTGAACAATTCCGTCCTGCTCTTTTCCGCCGGATAAAATGAACCTACGCCGCTGTTTTCGTCAATGAACGGACCTTTGCCGTACAAATCCATCAGGTGGTAATAGGTGATCGCTCGTAAAAAACGTGCTTCATTACGGTACTGACGAATACGCGCCTGATCAGACTCGCTGAATCCTCGTTCCGCCAGCTTGGCATCACTGGTTTCTTTAATGAACTCATTGCACTGTGCAATTTCAAAATAGATACGGTAATACATCCCTTTCACCCACGGGTTGTCGGAAGACCAGGTCATCTTATTCATCTCCGGCATTCCGGGATCGTTCCAACCACAAATTGCCTCATCCGTAGGTAATTCCTGAAGATTCCACAATACACGGGTATATTGCGAAAATCCCTCGTCGATTCCACTGATATCCGGCTGTCCGGCTGGACCATTATTACCGGTCATGGTGAAGCCGGCATACAGCTTCGCCAGCACGTGAATGTAATTATTAGGATCTTCGTAAACAGTCTGCGAATTCAATCCATAAGCAGGCTGCAGATCAAGGTCCTTGAAACAGGATGTCAAGGTGAGACTTAAAACGGTAGTCAGCGCAAGGGTTTTGAAGAATAACTTTTTCATGGCTGCGTGATATTATTTGATTTGAAGATTTAAACCGATGGAATAAATACGAGGACGCGGATAGAAGTTGTTATCAATACCGCCAGGGATCTCAGGATCAAGACCGGAATAACCGGAGAGGACAAAAACATTTTGTACGCCAAACGTAGCACGAAGGCCGATCCGATCCTTATAGAACGGCTTGAAATTGTAGCCCAAACTGATATTATCCATGCGCACAAAGGATGCATCTTCCACGTAGTAACTGGACAGGTACTGTGGTGTACGGAAGCTAGTATTCAAATAATCCTCCACCAGGTTATTCAACGCTTTCACGGAACCGCCCACTGCATTGTAGCTACCGCGATTAGAGTTCACGTTATTGTACACATAGTTTCCAAATTCACCGCGAATAACAAATGCCATACTCCAGCGTTTGTAATTCATATTGGCGGAGAAGCCAAAATTGAAATTACCATCCGGATATTTATAGTGAATCAAGTCTTTCTCGTTGATGATATTGTCACCGTTCTGATCCACATAGATTGACTCGGTCGTATCCAGCGGCTGCGTAATATCATTCGGACCGATCGCCCAAGGGCGGCCATTGCTGCCATAAATTTGTTCGTACACAAAGAAGGAATAGGCCGGATACCCAACCGACTGTACCTGAACCGTCGTACCTACACCTCCTGAAACGCCTCCAACAAGAATATCGTTGGTGTCGCTGGCCGTCTTGGTCAGGTTGGTGATCTCATTTTTATTGTACGTGAAGTTAGCATTCAGTTCTACGGAGAAATCACCGCGAGACACCGGAACGCCACCCAAGGTTACTTCAAAACCTTTGTTCTCCAATGATCCTACGTTGGTCAGAATATTGTTGGAGAAATTCGTTCCTGCAGGAGCCGGAATAACCGCTAACAAGTCATCGGTCTTTTTACTGTATACATCGAGTGAACCATAAATCCGGTTGTTAAAGAAGCCGAAATCGATACCGGCATTCAACGTAGTGGTTTGCTCCCATTTCAGATCCGGATCATACGGATCCGGTCGAAGCGTGTAGTAAAAGTCCGAACCAAACTGGTACTGACCGGTGATCGCTCCCTGGCTGTAGTTGGGTATATATCCGTATTCATAAATACCATCTTGCTGACCTACGACACCCCATCCTAAACGAAGTTTTAGGTCTGAGACCGACTTACTGTCTTTGAGAAAATCCTCCTGACTGATTCGCCACGCCAATGCAGCGGATGGGAAAATACCGGAACGATTTTCTTTAGCGAATTTGGAAGAATAATCGTTTCGTACATTGACCGTCAACAGGTATTTCTCTTTGTAGTTATAGGTTACGCGTCCGAAGAAAGACAAAAGACTTTTCTCGGTGAGTGAATTAAATTCTGCCGGAACAATCGTATCGCCCAAGGCATTGATGTCAGGCCTTGCAGGGCTGAATCGGCTGAAGAATTGATAGGAATAACCGCCGGTAGCCTCAATGCGACTGTTCAGATTCGGAAGTTCTTTGGAATAGGCGAAATACAAATCCAATAGCTTGTTATCAACTTCCTGCTCATAGGTATTGTCTACCCCACCACGTGTAAAAGCGGATGCAGCAGTGGCCGGAATATACACAGAGCCGTTGCTACGCGTGAAATCACCACCGACATTGGCAATGGCATGCAGGCCTTCCACCCAGTCGATCGCGTAATCGAGTTTTACATTCCCGATGAAACGATTTACCGTACTTTGGTCATCTTTCTGGTTCAACAGCCCCACGGGATTTCTGGTAGCCAGTGTATTAGGTTTACCTTGCGTATCCAGCCATTCGAAATACCCGCCGTATGCTGTAGTGTCACTGTTCACCGGCTTCGTCGGATCAAAAGCAATAGCTGCGCCAATCGACCCCTGATCCGCGAAGAAATTCTTACCGCTGGAAAAGCGCGCATTCACATCCACCTTCAGCTTATTCTCAAAAAAGGTAGGATTCAGGTTGAGTCCGGCTGAGAAACGATCCAATTCAGAACGTTTTAAGATACCTTGCTGGGAAAGGTAACCCAGCGTCAGTCGATACGGTAGATTCTTGATACCACCGCTGATGGCGATGTTATTATCCGAAGAAAATGCATTCCGGAAAATCTCACGCTGCCAGTCGGTACTGGAATTGGTAAGAAACGTCTCCTGCGTAGCTGTTCCGCTGTCGCGTACAATTTGCGTGAACTGTTCCGGCGAAAGCACTTTTACGTATCCGGTTGGAACCGAATAGCTGGAAACCGTATTGAACTCCACATTCAAGGCGTTACCGGTTCCACGTTTTGTGGTAATCAGGATAACACCATTCGCACCGCGTGCACCGTAAATGGCGGTAGCGGAAGCATCCTTTAACACCGTAATATTTTCGATTTCAGCGGGATTAATAGTGTTTAGCGGATTGGCGGAGCCGTTGATACCGCCGTCAATGAGCGGAACACCATCCACCACAATGAGCGGATCGTTACTGGCGTTGAGCGAACTACCTCCGCGGATTCGGATACGGCTACCGGAACCGGGAGCACCACCGTTGGAGGTGATTTTAACGCCGGGAATTTTGCCGACTACCAGTTGCTCCGGAGATACAATATTGCCAGATTGAAAGTCTTTTGAATTGACGGAATTAACTGCGCCGGTCAAATCTTTCTTCTGCGCAGTACCATAACCAACAACAACGGCCTCATCGAGGTTCACGCTGCTGGGTCGCAGGCGAAAGGTCAGTGTGTTGGCGCCGCCGACAAGGCTAATTTCCTGTACCAGGCGGTTGTATCCGATACTGCTGATAGCCACTTTCATCGCTCCGGCCGTCAATCCGTCCAGACTGTAATTTCCATTGGCATCTGCAGCAGTCGACTTGTCAGTACCGACAATTTGCACGGTGGCACCGGGCAATCCGCTTCCGGTCTCATCCAGGATTTTTCCTTTCAAAGTTGCATTTTGTGCAGCGGCGATACCGGAAAGCATCAACAGCGCGCCCAGCAAAAGCAACGGTTTTTTACGTAGCATTTGATTCATGGTTTGTGGTTAGTGGTTAATCGGATAACGTATTATGGCCGTGATACGGCAGTAATAGGATTTGATTTTTTAGATACTTTTGGAGTCGAAATTTACCGAACGAATTTAACTAATTATTACAATTCCATGAGCAGTTCAAATGCCCGATTTATCACCCTTGTTGGTGTATTATTTACACTGTGGCTGTCCGGCCAGGCAGCACAGAATGTTTCGACCGGCAACCTGACCGACTTCCAACAGCGCGGACAGGTCCTTTCGCTGACTGCCTCAAATTCATCCGCCGAGGTACATGTTTTTTCCCCGACAATGTTCCGGATTAGAATTGTTCCTCAAAAAACCGACAAAACAACGGTATTTGAAAGTGACTTCTCCTATGCCGTGAGCGGCGAAGCCGTTACTACCAAATACACGTTATCAGAAGATGCGAATGCGTTGACACTAATTACAGACTCGCTCAAATTGACGATTAACAAAAAACCGATCCGCTTTGTTTTCAGCACCCTAGATGGCAGAGTGATCAATGCGGACGATGCC
>CAINVI010000291.1 GCA_903854075.1 Candidatus Pollutiaquabacter sp.
AATTGGTAGACGCACCACTTTGAGGGGGTGGCGGGAAACCGTGCGAGTTCGAGTCTCGCCCTGGGCACTCCGTTTACCGGGGCGGCAGAAATGCCGCCCGGCTCGTAGAGCCGAATTTGAACATGCCCGGGTGGCGAAATTGGTAAACGTTGCGGTCTCAGAAGCCGTTGGAGTACATCCTTGAGAGTTCGAGTCTCTCCCCGGGCACTCGAAAAACCCTGTCAGCACACTGGCAGGGTTTTTTATTGCCTTCGTTTTTTCAGCTGTTCACTTCTGTTTTCGAGACAATTCACCAACAATTGTTGTCCGAGGCAGCTATCCTGAATTATTTTCAAGCAATATCAATGATTATTGTACTATGAGCACACACGAACTACAACAACTCATCCACCAACACGGGGTTTTTCAATTCAATGATGGACGACAAGAAAACGGTATGATCATCTCCCGTTACAATATTCGCGAAGGCCGTCTGGAGTACTTTTTTATTCCTAATTCCTTGCTGGACGAGTACAAAAAGGCAGTGGCTAACCATCAGCAGGACGCACACATCCGCTTCGGTCATGTGGTGGAAGTCTCCAATATTGCTGCGGTTCGTTTGACGGCAGCATAAGCTGAACGGATTGTCCAATTTTTATTCCTGTCTTTCCGGCGTTGAATATTTGGCTAAATTAGTCCTGTATTCCGCCGAAATAAATGGACACTAATTTTCACGAAAAAAGTTATTCCAGGCATCAGCAATCCTATCGGGTGGAAGCTGAACAGCCGGCGGCAAATTATCGCAATTGGTTTCTGAGCGACAATGCTGATTTCTGGCGACATCGTCGCAAGCTTCAATTCATTGATCCTCTTTTAGAGAAGAATAAGGGCAAGTCCTGGCTGTGTATCGGCGATGGCAGATTCGGTACTTCTTCCATGTACATTGACTGGAAAGGTGGCTCGGCTACCGCGACGGATATCACCGGTACGTTATTGAAGAAGTCGTTGGAAGAGCAGCTCATTCAGCGAATGGACGTCCAAAATGCCGAAGCGATTACCTATGCGGACGATAGTTTTGATTATGTTTTTTGTAAGGAAGCATACCACCATTTTCCAAGACCATTTATCGGGATGTATGAAATGTTACGCGTTTCCCGAAATGCTGTCGTACTTATCGAGCCGCGCGACATCGCATTGTCACCGCTTCCATTAACATGGTACCGCCAGCTAAAGAACATGGTAAAGCGGGCACTAAAAAGGCCGGTGTATGACCTTGATTATTATAACTACGAAGAGGTAGGTAATTATGTTTACTCCGTAGCGGAGCGTGAATTTGAAAAACTGGCACTTGGACTGAATCTTCCGGCTGTTGCGTTTCGCACCTTTGACGATGTTTATTTTCCCGGAGTGGAGCAGGAGCGTGCTACTTCAGAATTTCCGTTGTTTCGAAAGATACAACGTGAGCTCAAACGACTACGCCTTCTACGACTAATCGGTCTTCATTCCAGTAATTATCTCGTAGTAGTGGTGTTCAAGCAGCAGCCCGACGAAGAGCTGGTGCGTGAACTTGAAAAAAATGATTACCGGGTGCGAAAGCTACCACGTAATCCGCA
>CAINVI010000292.1 GCA_903854075.1 Candidatus Pollutiaquabacter sp.
CGATATTCTTCCTGTGGTTTATAAGCAAGGTTCATTGGGTGCTTCCGGTGATCTGGCTCCACTGGCACATTTATGTTTGCCGCTTATCGGGGAAGGCGAGGTTATGGTTGATGGTAAACGCCAGTCTGCTAAAGCCGTTTTGAAAAAACACAAATGGTCGCCGATTGAACTTCAGTCCAAAGAAGGTCTGGCATTATTAAATGGAACACAGTTTATGTCTTCCTGGCTGGTCTACAGTTTACTCCACGCATTTCATTTTGCCTCATTGGCCGATGTGATTGCCGCTATGTCGTTGGAAGCATTCGACGGTCGGCCTGAACCGTTTGATAAATCATTGCATGTTATTCGTCCTCACCAGGGACAGCTCGATGTGGCCGAGAATTTCCGAAGTATGCTGAAGGGAAGTCAGCTCATCAAACGCAAAAAAGAGCATGTGCAAGATCCGTATTCCTTCCGTTGTATTCCGCAGGTTCACGGTGCTACCCGCGATGCTATTCAATATGCTGCGAATGTAGTCTTGACGGAAATCAATTCAGTAACCGATAATCCGACGGTGTTTCCGGAAGAAGATAAGATCCTTTCCGGCGGAAACTTCCACGGACAACCATTGGCGCTTGCCGCTGATTTCCTCGCTATTGCAATGGCTGAACTGGCCAATATTTCAGAACGAAGAACGTATTTGCTTATTTCCGGACAACGTGGATTGCCTCCTTTTTTGGTTGCTGATCCGGGGTTGAATTCCGGTTTCATGATACCACAATATACGGCAGCTTCTGTGGTTAGTCAAAACAAGCAGTTGTGTACACCGGCTTCGGTGGATTCGATTGTGTCCTCCAACGGACAGGAAGACCATGTAAGTATGGGAGCCAATGCGGCCACTAAACTGTGGCAGGTTACTGATAATGTCTGTACCGTTTTGGCGATAGAGCTGATGACCGCAGCACAAGCACTGGAGTTCCGGCGTCCGATGCAAAGTTCTCCGGTAGTGGAACAGTTGCATGCCTCCTTCCGCAAACAGGTGAAGTTCGTCGAAGAGGATCGGGTCATGTACACGGACATTCGCGATGCAAGAACTTTTCTACAGTTATTTTGACCGCTAAGCCGGCCGAAAAATTATTCATTGATCCGACTGATGTACCGAATACTTGTCTGTCTTTTGGGCTTACCGTTCCTGGTGGCTGCACAGCCGGGTAGGATTAATGCGCTGAATTTTTCAACGTTTACCGGTTCTAGGGTAGCTGCAGCGCATGCAGATGCTTCTTCGGCTGATCGTTCACATCCCGAATTTGGACAATTGCCCTTCACAAATTTACCGTGCACAAATTGCTATGAGGATCTCTCCTCCAGGACATCCTTTTTCCGTCGTTTTGTTTCGGATCAAGGTGGAGTTCGAACTGTTTTTTATCAATATGCAGCCAGCTCGATTAATTTTCAGGACGAGGATGGACGCTTTCGTTCCATTGATCCGCGGCTAACACCATTGTCGGGTGCCGGGAGAAGTTATGCGGCGTTACAGCAGCCGATGCCTGTTTCTATCGACGTTGATCAACGCAAGACTTCTCTGAAAATTCGGGATGAGGAATTCAGTTTTAATCGGAATATTCGTTTGTTACATCGTAGTTCATCAGGAATTGAAACGTCCTTGGGGAACGCAGACTGGAGCCGTGTTTCCGCCGGTGATGATGGGATATGTATTACGGATATTTATCCGGGAGTTGACCTGGTGATTAGTGTTCGACAGGGCGAAGTGGAATCGGGTTTTTTGCTGAAACAAGTATTACCGTTTACGGATGGCGAATTGATTTTACTGGGAGATCTTCGACTTCCGGCTAATTGGCAACTGCATTCCGTAAAACGTGATTCATTATCCCAGCTGTCGCATGGAAGTTTTTTCATCACAACCGCTCAGGGAGATGCACAGGCTCAGCTTCGACCTTGTTTTGCATTTGATGAAAATCAGTCCGTTTTCCCGTTGCAAAGTGCTGTGCGGAATAATACACTCTTAGTGAGTTGTCCCGTAAGTTGGTTGAATGATCCGTCTCGTGTCTATCCGGTTTTACTGGATCCGGTGGTGACTACTCAAGGTATTCTGCCGAATGGTCCGGGTGGTGTTTCAGGCACAAAATTTTCTCCCGTCTGCTGGACAAACGGATGCGATTATACGTTGAGTGTCCCAACACCGGCCAATGCTAAATTAGTGCGTGTCCTTAATTCATTCGAGTATTATGCGGTCACCGGCGCTTGTCAGGCACAGGATGGAGGTTATTCGGTTCAACTTGCCGGTTGTATTGCTCCGAGTAGTGTTCCCGGAGTTTTTACGTGTGCGTCGGCATCTACCAATTACTATTGTACAGCTGTAAATGTCGATATCACAGCGGATGTAGCCGGTTGCTTACCGCCTGATCAATGTGCGTCAAGCTTGCTCGATTTCACCCTCCATTTTTACCGTTGCAACAACGATCCGGATCCAACGTGTTCTGAAAATTGTATTAGAGCTACACAGCCTTGGGTGGTTACGCTGGAAAGTCGAGATCTTGAAGTGCCGTTTATTACACCCGATCAACAAGTCTGTAATGGAACAGCGGTAGGTTTACAAGCCGTTGCTCAGTTCGGAATCGGACCGTATTCGTATTCGTGGTCGAATGGCGCAACAACGGATACGTTGACGGTATCGCCGGTGGGAACAACTGTTTATACGGTATCCGTCTCTGACGACTGTGGAACGATAAGAACTGCTACTACTTCGGTCACTGTGGTAACTAATGTGAATCCGGGTTTCACCGGTAGTCCGGCGACAGTTTGTGTTAACGAGCCGTTGGTGCTTGTTGCTAATGGAGCAGGTCCTGCTTCTGCGTTTTCCTGGATCGTTCCGGGTTCGAATGCTCCCGCCGGAATTATTTCTGGATTATCCACAGCTAATTTGCAATACTCGTTGCCGGGAAATTATTCCATCACATTACGTTATCAATCCGGCAGTTGTTATAGCGATTCTACCATACAACTTACCGTCACTGCGCCTGCGCCGGTGGAAGCACTGTTGACGGTGTCGCCGGTGGGCTCAATTTGTCCGGGCGATACGCTGGACTATAATGTTTCGGCCGTAAACGCAGGACTATCACCGAACATTACCTTTTTACTAAATAGTGTTGTTGTGCAATCAGGAAGTGGTTCTTCATTTTCGTCGTCGCAACTTCAGCAAGGTGACCTGGTACAAGCGGTTGTAGTGTCTTCGGCCAGCTGTGTTTCTCCGGACGTAGATACGGCTTCGTTATTTGTTGTAGTCAGTGGTGCGGTAACTCCTTCGGTTACTATTACGCCCGATATCGATCCTTGTGTTGGAAATTCGGTTACCTTTTCTGCTGCGCCGGTCAATGGAGGCTCCGCTCCAACCTATCAATGGTCAGTTAACGGGGTGCCGGTCATCGGTGCGTCATCATCTTCATTTACGATTACGCTTACTAGTAGTGATTCAATCGTTGGAGTTGTCATGACTTCCTCGTTAAATTGTGTGCTGATACCGCTGGCTACAACGGCCTTTTCCATTGGTAGCGTATCTGCTGCAGCTGTTTCCATCGAGTCGCTCAACGGAGATACGTTGTGTGATGGAGAAAATGTAACTATTGTTTCACTTCCGCTCAACGGCGGAAATAATCCGAGCTATCAATGGTATCTGAACGGAGTTCAATTGCCCGATACGCAGGCGGTATTAAGCATTACCGATTTGCAGGCCGGTGATCAGGTGCAGGTAATGATGAGCTCTGATGCGTCGTGTATCACCGGTGGCGCTGTCAGCTCCAATATCATTTCTTTTCAGGTGTATCCACCACTTTCTATGTTGGTATTTGGCGCTTCTCCTGTTTGTGAAGGTGAGTCTGTTACATTAGGTGCGCAGGCCTATGGCGGTGATGGCGGTCCTTATATCTACTCCTGGAACCGTATGCCGGTTATTGGTACGTCCTATGATTTTATCCCATCGTATTCACAGTATGTTGTGGTTGTTGCGCAAGATGGATGCGGATCTCTTCCAGTGATTGATTCGGCCTATGTAGTGGTGAAGCCTTTGCCGGAAGCCGGTTTTACATTTTCTCCGGTCAATCCGTCTTCGCTTAATCCGGTGGTGGAATTTACGGATAGGTCGCAGGGGGCTGTTAACGTCCGCTGGTATTTCGGCGACGGTGATTCAAGTTCGGTGCGCTATCCGGTGCATACCTACGATAAGGCCGGAAATTATCCGGTCCTACAAGTCGTAACTGCTCCCAACGGTTGTGTAGACACCTTGTTGTATACCTTGATCATTTCGGAAGATATCGCACTCTATTTTCCAAATACCTTCACGCCTAACGATGACGATAAAAATGAACGTTGGTTTCCTTACGGCGTTGCCGGCATTAAGTACACATTTGTAATCCTTGATCGCTGGGGGAAAGCCATTTTTGAGGGCGATCAGGATAATGCCTGGGCAGGAACTTTTATGAATACAACATCGGTTGTTCCGGAAGGCGTATATAATTTTGTAGTGAAGCTCGATGATAGTCGCTTCGCATCCCAATCGTTCTCCGGAAAGGTGACTCTTGTACGATGATTATTGAATAACCAGTCGTACGTTCTCTGTACGGTTTTCAGTGGTAATACTTAGAATATAAACTCCGGGAGTTTTTCCAAGATCAATTATCTCGCCACTCTTCAAATTGGATTGGAAAACAATTCTTCCGTAGGTGTCGGCAACTACAACATTCATCGAAGTTGATGGTGATGATGTAGTCAGAAGAAAACGACCTGAGTTCGGGTTGGGGTAAAGTGTGAACAGTTTTCGAGAACTCGAAATTTCAGGGAGTGTTGTGGTGGACTCATTGCCACAAACGGTTTTCCGCGAACTGTTAAAGCGTTCTTTGGCAGCAATAGTTCCGCTGTTGAGTGATGTTCCCGGTCCAATGGAAGGCCAGGTTGTTCCTGTAATCCAATAGTCAGGAGCAGCAGAAAGATAATAAGAAGAATCGGTCATGGTTCCCGTTCCAGTCGGTGTGATTGTTCCCCGAATATTGTTGCCAAACTGGAAGTGGCCGGCGCCGGTAATTGTATAATTACCCTGAAGAAAGGCTGTACTGGTCACTTCGTTTCCTACGAAATTTTGAAGGTCTGAATTTACTGTGCCGGATGACATGAGAATGCCATAAAGTTCAGCTCGGTTGCGGAAGAACGTATTATAGGGTCCGCTGGGTCCCCAGGTCTGGTCCAACTGAATGTTCTGAACGATGTTTCCTTCGAACAGATTGGAAAATGGATAGTGTCCATGCATGGAAATATCCGCACCGTAATTGGACGGAAATTCAGAGCGATTCGGTTCCAGGCTATAATTATAAGCAGTCACATTTCCGTTAGCTCCGCACTGGAAGGAAAATGAATGTCTCAGCTTTCGCATGATATTGTTTTCAATCAGGCATTGTCCGGTATGGTAATATAATGCGATGCCATACCCGTGCATAGAAGATCCGTTGTATTCGAAAGCATCATGAAAATAAGAACCGGTAACTGTAATATTGGAGGAGGCGTCCAGCAATACATGTGCACTGATGCTTCGCTTTCCTTCAATACCGCGTACCATGCAATCGACTGCATAACGGAAATTGATAGTAGGGCAGAAGCAGGATACGCTGTCGATGCGCTCATAGGAAAAACATTCCAGCACTACTTCACGTATCGGATTTATCTTTGAAATACGTACGTTCAATGTTCCATCGAACGTGATGCGAAGCGGCTTATTGAAGAAAATCGTATCGCCGTTTCGTCCTGTAATCTCTATCAGTTGTCCGATAGAATTATCGGCCCATGAAATGGGTTGTGTATCCCAGGTGCCGTTATCTTGTTGTATCTCCGCCCAATCGCCGGTTCCAAAGTAGCCGCTATCAGCTACCACTACAAAGTTATTGTCTTTCTGATAGCCGCTGTTTACCGGAAAAGAGGTGGCGGTATTGCTACCACTTCCGCTGATACAATAACCACTACTTCCGTTGAAGTTGAATTGAAAATGGGTAGAATCAGAGCATGCACCGCGAAGGACAATACTGTCGTTTAGCTGGATCGGACTGTTGAATAAATAATTCCCGGCGGGAAAAAACAAGATGGTTCTGTTTCCTGCTGCAGCAGAAATCGCAGCATTCAGCGCTGTGCTGTTGTCCGTTATGGAGTCGCCGATTATTCCTAATGTGGTTACATCCAGCGCTGTTGCATTGGCGTCGATATTGCCGCGATAGCCGGCATTTGTCCAGTCTGTGGTCAACGCAGGTGCAATGGTTTGTCCGCTACTTTGCTGCAGTATGGAAAAGATAAAGAGTAAAAATAAAGAGGTTGGTATTAAGCTGCTTTTCATGATTTCTCGGTTGTGATCGTTATCGTGATCGTTGGTGAAGTGTCTTTGGTCGGTTGCGCAGGGACAAACTGATAGTTTAGGGTTTGCGCTGGTGGTGGCGGTGGTGGAAGCGGTAGCCGGAAATGAATATTTATATTTTGGTGGAAGACGACTCGCATCCCCTGATATTTTTTCTTGGCGTACTTCAGCAATTTTACGAGCCGCAATGCTTCTTCGTCGCAGCCATATCCGATGCCGTGTTTGATTTTTGTCTTGGTCACATTCCCGAACACATCAAGATCAAAATCTACACTAACAGTTCCTTGTACTTTTTGATCAATGGCAATGTCTGGATATCGGAGATTTGATTTAATAAATTCGTCAAGCGCTTTCTTGCCGCCAGGGTAAACGGGCGGTTTGACTACACCTTGCGGATTGTTTTTTTTAGGCTTCACGTCAGGTATGGATTACGTTGGCTTAAAGTTCGAGAGATATCGTTTGTCCTGACCGGTTTGTTCGCTTCGGATGTCAACAATTCAATGTTGGTGCAAAAAAAAACGGGCAACGAATTTCGCTGCCCGTATACAGTAATGCGGATTTCTTACTTGACTTTACCTACGTAAGCACGGTCGCGGGTATCAATTTTTATAACTTCACCCTGGTTCACAAACAAGGGAACCATTATGGTGGCACCGGTTTCGACTTTGGCTGGTTTTAATGTGTTGGTAGCAGTATCTCCGCGAACACCCGGTTCTGTATAGGTGATTTCCAATTCTACGAAGGTCGGCGCTTCTGCAGTGATGGCCATGTCACTTTCGAAGGCGATTTTTACGGTCATTCCTTCTTTCAATAA
>CAINVI010000293.1 GCA_903854075.1 Candidatus Pollutiaquabacter sp.
GTTCGCTCAATTATGAAAGGTTTACCAACAACGGCTGATGTGACAGAGAATAGCCTTCAGTCTTTTTTACCCTCTGCGACGGTTCCGTTGAACTGGATTTTCGCCTCCGACAACGCCGGGTCATTCATGAAAATACTGATGATGCGGTTATTGATACCCGATTTTCCGAACGTTGAAAATTCAACCGTTGCCAGGGATGAGTCGCCGGGCGATAGGTTGCTCTTTGAAAATTGAACGGTTATACCGGGACCATTCGATTTGGCCTTGTGTATGACCAGCTCTGATTGACCATCATTATAAATCGTAAAAGTTCGACTGGCTTTGCGGCCTGCCTGAATAGTGCCATATTCCAAAACGGTCACAGGTATGCGAGCCCGTTGAACAGAGGCGGAGTCCTGTGCAGTCATTGGCGGGAAATAGTCTTCCAACTGTGCTGTTATCGAAAATTGTTTGGCGGGTGTTTCTGTGTCAGTCGTCATGAGGACGCAACGGTCGAGTACGAATCCATAATCATCGATTTTCCTCGCATCGTAGCGAATAGCCAGATAACTTTCCTTGCCGGGCAAAATAAGACTATCCTTTAGAGAAACAGATAGGTGAGGCGGAAAATCTTTGGAAGTTGTATTATGCATGTACACCGTATAACGAATGGCTTCATTGCCTTCGTTATAGAGGAACAAAGTATCAAGCTTCACATCATTTTTCTTCACCTTCCCGAGATAGATGGAAAACTTTGAAGCACGAAGTGAGCCTGATTTTTTCGGAAAGCGGTCTTCCAGCATCGGGCCGGAAGCCACGATAGTTCGTTGCCCGTAGAGCTCCGTCGAACACAGTAACAAGAAGTAAAGTAGTAAATAACGCATGGTCAACGGTAAGGATGAAATTGTTGATCCGTCCTTGTCAGAGCAGTAATCCTTTCAGGAAGAAGTAGGCCAGGGAGAAATAGATGACAAGTCCGGTAACGTCCACGAGTGTAGCAATAAAAGGTGCGGATGAAATTGCCGGGTCTACACCAAGACGTCGTAAAAGTAGTGGAAGCATCGATCCGGATAAGGTGCCAAAGATGACTACGCCGACCAGGGAAAAACTAACGGTGAAAGCGATCATCATCCAGTGCGGACCATACATATCAGTGAATAAGGTCCACGCAGCGATGCGCAGGAATCCGATGATACCGAGAATGGAACCAAGGACTAGTCCGGATAACAATTCGCGTCGCATCACCAGCCACCACTGCTCGATGGTCAACTCGCCAAGTGCCATGGCACGGATGATCAGTGTTGCAGCTTGAGATCCGCTGTTACCGCCGGACGAAATAATTAACGGGATGAATAAGGCAAGAATGACAGCACGATTCAGTTCATTGGTGAAATATCCCATAGCACTTGCCGTCAACATTTCGCCCAGGAAGAGAATGATGAGCCAGCCGGCACGTTTGCTGACCATTTCGCGAAAAGACACTTTCAAATAGGCATCTTCGAGCGCTTCAGTACCTCCGAATTTCTGGATGTCTTCGGTATCTTCTTCTTCGATAACGTCAACAACGTCGTCAATGGTTATAATACCTAACAACAGTCCGTTGAAGTCAGTGACAGGAAGTGCCACTCGGTCGGTTTGTTTGAATACTTCGATCGCTGACTCCTGGTCATCTTTCGCATTCAGCGAAGCATATTGATGGTCCATCAGCTCGCTGACCTTCTGCTGTAATGGTGCAAGCAGAAAATCTCTGACTTTGATATCGTCGAGCAAAAATCCTTTGTTATCCGTAACATAAATGACGTTAAGGGTTTCGGAATCTTTTCCGAAATTCCGGATGTGATCCAACACCTGCTGCACTGTCCAGTCTTCTTTGACCGAAATGAAGTCGGGCGTCATAAGTCGACCGATGGATTCTTCCGGATACTGCAAGAGCTGGTTGGCTGTCTTGCGCTCCTCATCGGAGAGTAGTGAAAGGTATTTTTGCAAGGTTGCCGGTGGCAACTGTTCAAATAATGCGGTACGGTCGTCCGGTGAAATTGCGTTCAGCGTACTGGAGAGCTGGTCGACCTGAAAAGATTGTAAGAGTTCGACTTGAATATCAAAGTCGAGGTGTTCAAAGGTCTTGACTGCTTTTTCTGCGTCGAGTACCTGGAATACTTTCGTGAAATCGATTTCTTTGGACGTGTTGATTACCTCGGCGAGCTCTTCTGGCTGAAGAAGCGCAGAAAGCTGCTTCAGCTTGTAGAGGTTGCGCGTAACCAATCGCTCGGCAAGCAACTCTTTTTCTTCGTAGCTGACCATGGATGATCGTCCATTTTGGTGTGAAATCTGGGGATTTGCCCTGCAAATATACGAAATTCAGGGTATTTTGGAAAAAAAAGAACCATCGGTTGTCACACCGACGGTCCCCCACACGAAACATGAACACTAAACTATACTATAACTAACAACGCACCTTTTATCGGAATGTTGTGGGCTTAACATTACTTGACACTAGTATGACAGATTTTAACAGCTATTAACGGTCGGACCGTGAATAACACCTTTTATCAAGGCATCCGACCATTACTTGAATTGGTATTTTTGAAGTAAACTATCGTTTATGCGCATCTCTTTAGGAATCGGTTCGCGGGTCCGTCATCCCGAATATGGCGAAGGTGTTGTAATCCAGGTCAAGCCGGAAGAATTTATGATCACTTTCATGCAGTTCGGTATGCGGGAAATTGAGCGTACGTACGAGGGGTTGGAGGTGATGGATGCCAATGACATGGACAACGATCTGGTATCTCTTGCCGACATTGAAGTGTTGCTGGTGAATATTATCCGCAAGTATTCGGACCTTCAGGAGCGGGTTGAAATTGGTAATAAATGGACAGGTGGCAAGATGATTTTGCAGCCCGGCGACACTTCGCTGAAGCCTAAGGAAGTTCCGATTGATGTATTCTTTAACAAGATAGTGATGTTACGCGATAGACTACGCGTACTGGAGCAGCGCATCAATGCCAGCGAAAAACTAACGGAAGAAGATAAAGTGAACATGCAGCAATATGTGACACGTTGTTACGGCTCACTTACAACGTTCAACGTGCTCTTCAAATACCAGACTGACGGATTCGTCGGTGATAAGTCTTCCGGCTGAACCTCGGAAACCACACTGCCGGATCAATCTTAATGAAACTGCAGTCAATAAGTACTTCCGGAAACGGTGAAGAGTGCGGTCTTCAGCGGTATATTTGCAATTCAGTACGCCGCCGTACTGACTATTTAATTTCAAGACGTGAATCTCCTCTCTGTAGAACAACTCACCAAATCATATGGTGACAAAGTCCTTTTTCGGGACCTCAATTTCGGTATACAGAAAGGGGAGAAGGTGGCGTTGGTTGCCCGCAACGGTACCGGAAAGTCCACGCTGTTGCGCATTATCGCCGGACTGGATACGGCCGACGGTGGAACTATTTCAGTGCGGAAGGATACGAAAATCATCTACCTCGAGCAGGAGCCGCCGTTCGATCAGGAAAAAACAATTTCGGAAATTCTGTTCAGCAGTGAACAACCGGTAATGTCCTTGATAAAAGAGTACGAGTTGTTACTCGAAGAGCAATCTTCGGATCCGGATCGATTTGATCACCGCCGCCTGGAGACGGTGACGGCGAGGATGGATGCTGAGCAAGCGTGGGACTATGAAGTCCGCGTCCGGCAGGTATTGTCTCGACTCGATATTCACGATCTGAAACAACCGATCCGCACTTTTTCGGGCGGTCAACAAAAAAGAATTGCGCTGGCAAAAGTGTTGCTGGAGCCCGCCGATCTACTGATTCTTGACGAGCCTACCAATCACCTTGATGTTGAAATGGTGGAGTGGTTGGAAGAACTTCTTTCTCGCTCTACACTTTCATTGTTGCTGGTCACGCACGATCGTTACTTTCTGGATCAGGTGTGTTCCAAAGTGTATGAACTGGATCGCGGACAGCTATTCGGCTACGAAGGCAATTACTCTTTCTTTCTTGAAAAGAAAGCGGAGCGGGAGGAGATGGAGTCGCGTACGGTGGATAAGGCCCGAAATATTTTCCGCACGGAGCTGGAGTGGGCGCGGCGTATGCCGAAAGCCCGCGGAACAAAATCCAAGTCCCGGATGGATGCATTTCATGAACTCAAGAAAAAAGTGTCAGGCCGTAAACAAGATGATGCACTTGAGCTCGATATAAAAATGAATCGTATCGGTGGTAAGATTATTGAGTTGAAAAAAGTATACAAGCGTTACGATGAAAAGGTCATTCTAAAAGGCTTCGATTACACCTTCCGCACCGGCGAACGTGTTGGTATTGTCGGGAAAAACGGCTGCGGGAAATCCACCTTTCTTAATATGCTGACCGGAAAAGATGAACCTGACTCCGGAAAGATCAATGTTGGCGAAACGGTAGTTTTCGGTTATTATGCGCAGTCCGGATTGTTGGTGAAGCAGGATAAGCGTGTAATAGAAGTGGTGAAGGATCATGCTGAAATAATCCGGCTGTCGGACGGTTCGAAAGTATCGGCGTCGCAATTCCTGCAGCTCTTTCAGTTTCCGCCGGAAATGCAACAGACGTTTGTTTCCCGCTTATCTGGGGGCGAAAAACGACGGTTACACTTGCTGACTGTATTGTTGCGAAACCCCAACTTCCTCATCCTCGATGAACCTACCAACGATCTCGACTTGTTGACACTGGCAACGTTGGAGGAATTCCTATTGCACTTCAATGGAGTGTTGGTACTGGTTTCCCACGATCGTTATTTTATGGATAAGTTGGTGGATCACCTTTTTGTTTTCGAAGGTGACGGTGTGATACGCGATTTCAACGGGACTTATTCAGAATACCGCGATGACTTGGATGATCGTGCCGCGGCGCGCAAAAAGGAGGAAGCACAAAAGCGCACGGCGCAGGAGTCTCGCAGTACGCCACCGACCGTTGCACGAAAAAAGATGTCTTTCAAAGAAAAAACCGAGTTTGAGAAGTTGGGCAAGGATATCGAATCCCTTGAAACGGAGAAAGCTGAACTCATGAAGCAGTTGAACGAAGGTACAGGAGATCACAGTCGCCTGCTGGAGTGGTCTTCCCGACTGGAATCTGTTTTAGCCGGAATTGATGAAAAATCGTTACGTTGGCTGGAGCTTTCTGAATTGGAAAGCTGAATAATTGTCACTAATACCATACGCTGAGCATGCTATCCGACGTTATCAAGCACCGTGAATCCTTTATTGCTTTTCGGCACAGGGATTTTCGTCGCTTTTTGTCTGCCAAGTTCCTTTTGACACTCGCACTTCAAATGCAGTTTGTTGTTATCAGCTGGCAGGTGTATGAAATTACTCACGATGCGCTTTCGTTGGGTTTGCTGGGACTGGCCGAAGCTATTCCAGCTGTCGGAATTGCCTTGTATGGCGGTTATGTCGCCGATCGCAGCGACAAACGTAAAGTGGTCGTCATCATTACAGCTTTGCAGCTGTTGCTGGCTGTGGCAGTCTGGTTCTTTTCCGGATTGGTGATTTCGGGCAAGCTGCATTCCGTACTTCCGTTTTATGGGGCGATGTTCTTCGTGGGTGCGCTGCGCGGTTTCTACAGTCCTTCTCAGTTCTCCTTAATGACACAACTCGTTCCACGTGAAGCCTACGCGAATTCCTCGGCCTGGAATTCCACCTTCTGGCATATCGGTGTGG
The DNA here is from genome assembly GCA_903854075.1 of Candidatus Pollutiaquabacter sp. Lineage (GTDB taxonomy): Bacteria > Bacteroidota > Bacteroidia > AKYH767-A > 2013-40CM-41-45 > Pollutiaquabacter. The sequence goes on from CAINVI010000293.1 coordinate 5,672, forward strand.
TACTGGGTTCAGCGTTAGGAGGGCTCTTTCTGGGTTGGTTCGGTAAACAGGCTACCTACATCATTGTATCTGTACTGGTTGGATTGGCCTTGGTGCAAATTGCGCGAATACCTTCGCAGCCTATACAAAGTGTCTCGCGCGGCGAAGGTGTCCTGGAAAGTATACAGCAAGGTTTACGCTTTGTATTCCGACGTCAGGAGATTCTCGGTGCGATGTCGCTCGATCTTATCGCAGTACTGTTTGGCGGTGCAACAGCTATGCTTCCGGTATTTGCCAAAGAAGTGCTCGAAGTCGGGGAGACCGGTTTTGGATTGTTGCGGGCAGCACCATTTGCAGGGTCCGTCATCATGGCGTTGTACATGACGAAATACCCGCCTTTAAAGAATGCCGGAAAAAAGTTGTTGATCTGCGTAGCCGGATTTTCGCTCTGTATGATTGCGTTCGCCCTGAGCCGTAATTTTTATCTATCCCTGTTTATTCTGGCGCTGAGCGGAGCTTTTGATAATGTTAGTGTTGTTATTCGTTCCACCATTATGCAATTTCTTACGCCGGATGACATGCGCGGACGCGTTTCATCCGTCAGCACGATGTTCATATCCTCTTCTAACGAAATTGGGGCCTTTGAATCGGGCTTTGCCGCAAAATTACTGGGACTTATTCCATCTGTAATTGTTGGTGGCACCATTGCACTGGCCTCGGTTGGGGCTGCAGCAGCGGGTTTGCCACGGTTGAGAAATTTACAATTGGACGACAAACGGCCGGTTCGTTGATTGTTTCTGATTAGTATATTTGTATAAATATTGAATGTCATGTTCGTTCCGTTAGATGAGATGCCGGCGTCCTCCCGTGTGTGGGTGTTCATGTGTGACCGTGAATGGTTGGAGAGTGAAATCGAACTGATTCGGTTTGCAGTACGGCCGTTTCTGGATGACTGGACGGCTCATCAGAAA
>CAINVI010000294.1 GCA_903854075.1 Candidatus Pollutiaquabacter sp.
AAATACTGCTGTTGCGTTAATTTTTATGGGTTGTTAACAAATAAATCATATTGTAGATTTTCCACAATTTGATTGAATTGAACATCTTGGGTTAGTAGTTCTCTGATTGGCGTTTTATCGAAAATTGACACACCCAATATCTGTGTTATTTCATAAATTGACAAATTGCTTTTAAGTGAGTGTTTTACATATGCGACAATCAAGTATGTACAAATGGCTGTCCATAAATGAATTTTGACAGCATTTTCAGAATGTCCCCACAGTTTTTTTATGGTAAGATTCTGTTTTATCCATTTGAAAAACACCTCGATTTGCCATCTGTTTTTATACAAGTTTGCAATTTCAAGGGGGAACACTTCAAAATTATTGGTCAAAAAGACGAGTAAAGCATCATTTTCTTCATCGTAAAACTCTACTAGTCGCAATTTCTCCGGATAAAGTATTTTTGATTTGGCAACTTTCAGGACAACTATTTTATCGGCTCTCAACCCAGTAGTTTCGTCAAGGTTATAATTTTGCTCGATTATTTCGTACTTCATGGACGATTTAGCTCTTGTTACGAAGTAAGCTCCAGCATTATTTATACGGTACAAAGCTAAAAAATCGACATACGCTTTGTCCATTATATAAATGGCATCTGCGATAAAATTGATGACATCCAAAGCATTACCGTCGTGGTATTTCCCATCGGTAATGAGAATGAAACTTGGAATGCTACCTCTTAAATCAAGCAGAGTGTGCATTTTTACTGCTCCCCGAGAGTATTTGCCTTTCGCCCAAGTGCAAAGATTGATACTACACGAAATAGTAGTAGAATCCAATGCAAATAACTCATTGTCTAAATTTAAATTTGGAACCGATGAGCCTGCATAAAGTGGTCGAACTAAATTGATAAGAAAATCACCAAATTCGGCAAAAATGTGCCAATCACGTTTCTCGTTTGCACGTGATAGGGTTGACACACTCACATTCTGTTTAATACCTAAGTGATAGAGCTTACGTTTGTGTGCTTTCAAACAGAGGCAAATATTTTGCAATGAATTCAAAGAAGCAAGTTGACCGAAAAACAACTGCAGAAACTGATTCCAACAGTTGAGATCGTGAACACGGTAATCACCAAAATGACGTTTTACACATTTGTCGAACTCGTATTTGTTCACAAAATCCAATAGCTGAGAGAAAACATATTTGCCTGTATTCATAATTCTACGTTTTGGCGTAAAATTACGATATTTCAATTCAAATCGAAAAAACGAATAGCATGTATAAATGACTGTATTTTAATCGAATACAGACGAATGTTAAAAGTTAACGCAACAGCAGTAATCGTTAAACGTTAATCACTATACCCCATTCATGGTATATAAAATCCTTGAAGTACGGTATTTCATTGAGGAATTAGATAGACTACTTTTACACTATCAAATCAACGAAATAATTCACAAACGATTCAATAGTAAAGATGAGCTACAAATTAACGCACCTCAAAGAATTAGAGTCCGAATCCATCTTCATTTTACGGGAAGTGGCGGCGCAATTTGAAAAACCGGCCCTGCTTTTTTCGGGTGGAAAAGATTCGATCGTAATGGCTTATTTGGCCTACAAAGCATTTTATCCCGCTGCCATTCCATTCCCTTTTGTTCACATCGATACGGGTCATAATTTCCAAGAGACCATCACCTATCGTGACGAATTGGTCAAACGACTGGGAGCCAACTTGATTGTTGGTTCGGTGCAAGAATCTATTGACAGCGGTCGCGCCGTTGAAGAAAAAGGGTACAGCGCCAGTCGTAACAAGCTCCAAACAGTGACGCTATTGGACACCTTGGAGCATCACAAATTCGATGCTGCCTTGGGGGGTGCCCGCAGGGATGAAGAGAAGGCCCGTGCCAAAGAGCGTTTCTTCTCACACCGCGATGAGTTTGGACAGTGGGATCCCAAGAATCAGCGTCCGGAACTTTGGAACATCTTCAACGGTAAAAAACAGCTGGGAGAGCATTTCCGCATTTTCCCCATCAGTAATTGGACGGAAATGGACATCTGGCAATACATTCTACAAGAAAACATCCCTTTGCCAACACTCTATTATACCCATGATCGCGAGGTGTTTGAACGTGATGGCATCTGGTATGCCGCCCTCGATGCCATGCCCCGTAAACCGACAGAAGAGGTGGTGGTGAAAAAAGTCCGCTGTCGTACCATTGGCGACATCAGCTGTACCGGATTGTCCTTGTCTACAGCCGATTCATTGGAAGAGATCATTGAAGAGATTGCCAGTTCCCGCATCACCGAAAGGGGTGGACGGTCGGACGACAAGCGCTCTGAAGCGGCGATGGAAGACCGGAAAAAGGCGGGTTATTTTTGAGCCGACCCCCTAAACCCTGAAGGGGTATCAAATTCAGCGAGCACCATCGGGATTAAAACAGAGAATTATCAGGTAAAATTATGTAAAAAAACTAACCAAGTCCCCCTTTAGGGAACTTGGGGTAATAGTCACACAATATGAAAGATACAACAGGATATTTAGACATGGAGTTGCTGCGTTTTAGCACGGCAGGAAGTGTGGATGACGGAAAAAGTACGCTCATTGGGCGTTTATTATACGATAGTAAATCTATTTTCGAGGACCAGTTACAGGCGGTTAAAGACGCCAGCAAACGCTTGGGGGGTGGCGATGAGGTGAATTTGGCGCTGCTGACCGATGGGTTACGGGCCGAACGCGAGCAGGGGATTACCATTGATGTGGCCTATCGCTATTTTGCCACACCCAAACGCAAATTTATTATTGCCGACACCCCGGGACACATTGAGTACACCCGCAACATGGTGA
>CAINVI010000295.1 GCA_903854075.1 Candidatus Pollutiaquabacter sp.
CGTAAATTCTTCCCCTACTATCAGGACGACGAATTCAAACTGATGATTGGCTATGGTGTAGACTTTACTGAAACCAAGAAATTATATAAATCAATGGTTCAGAGTGAATACCGTTACAGGACACTCTTTGAGAACAATCCATTGTTGGTTATAATCCTGGATAAAGCAGGAAATGCAATCTCCGTTAACAACACCGTACAAACGGAAACCGGCTATGACGATAAAATGATCATTGATCGTCCGTTGATCAATATTATGCCGGAGATCAACCGAGATGCGATGAATAATCGCATCAACGCTTGTTTCAACGCGCCTGACGACGAGTTTTCCTGGGAGACGCGCCTTAACCACCAATCAGGAAAGTTGGTTGATGTCGAAATACGCGCTAAAGTAATCACCTCAGAAACCGGAACGCCACAGCTCTTACTCGTCTGCAACAACATTTCCTCCCGAAAGCAAAACGAGCGACTCCTGGAGGAAAGCGAAAAGCTGAATCGCAGGCTACTGCAGGAGCTCCCGCTTCCGGTAGGTATCATCCAGGATAAGAGTGTTATCCTGGCCAACGAAGCCTTCCGCGACCTGATTGAAAACCCCGACCAAAACAACACCACGCCATTTATTGAGTACGTCATAGAAGAAGACAAGCACATGTTGCGGAATGCCACAGAACGGCTACTGAAAGGTAATGACAATGTCGACTATACGGTACGTATCGCCCCTCAACCCGGAAAAATAAAACACGTGTTTGTTCGCGACAGTTTGTTTAATTACAAAAACCAACTGGTCACGCTCACGGTCATGAATGATATTTCGGAGCGTGTAAAAACCGAACAGAAAAACAAGGAAATTGAAGAGCGAACGCGCTTGATTATCGACTCCTCACTGGATGGTGTTGTTATCACCGATTTGTATGGCCGAATCATTGAATGGAACAAACAATCGCAATCGATTTTCGGCTATACCGCCGAAGAAAGTATTGGCAAAAAACTAAGCGATCTGATTGTTCCTCTAAATAAACGCGCGCAAAGCACATCGATTTTCACCATCAATCAATTGATTGAAACGATTGGTATGAATTCAACAGGTCAGGAATTCCCGATCGAACTCTTTACCGCACAAATTCAAACCGCCGACAACCGGCTGTTTAGTTTTTATATCAGGGATATCTCTGCCCGTAAATTAGCCGAACGAAAACTCCAGGAATCTGAGCGAGTAGAAAAGATATTAAACAATTATTCAGCCGAAGCATACCGTTCTGAAACAATTCCCGCCGTTCTAGAAACCCTGGTGGCCACCTTCCACTCCATTTGTAATTTGTGCAAGATTACCGTTTATCTGGTTGACACCAGTGGAGAATCTTTATTCCGCTTTATGAGCGACTTACCGTTCCAGGAAGGAGACTACAAAAATCTTGTCTCCTTTGGAAGCGGTCTGATTGGCAAAGCAGCGCAGGAGAATATCATCTTTATGATTGCCGACCGGTCGAAAGACACCATTTACAACATAGAAAAAGGCAGTACCGGTTCTGAACTTGCCGCACCCATATTGATCAACAATGCTACCTATGCTGTTCTTCACTACCAGACACATATTGTCGATTTCTTCAGCGAAGGCAACTTAGTCATCATTAGAAAATTGCTGGAAATAGCCTCGGGACGCATTTCAAAAATCATCGATGAACAGAGCCAGCTGAAGATGAACAGGGAGCTAATTCGAAACAACGCACAGTTGCAGCAGTATTCTTATATTGTTTCGCATAACCTGCGCGCGCCGATTGCCAACCTGTTGGGGTTATCTCGCATCTTTAACCTTACCAACCCGTCCGACGACCGTAATAAGCTGGTATTAAAGAATATCGAAGCTTCCGCGAAGAACATCGATACCGTTCTTAAAGACCTGAATGAAATTCTATCCATCAAGAAAGACCTCAGCAAGTCGAAAGAATATGTCGACTTCAGCGATGTGATCAACACCGCGTTAAAAGGTCTTGAACAGGATATAAAAGCAGCTGATCCTGAATTAACCATCGATCTCCAAGTGCCCGGCATTCAATCGATCAAATCTTATATTACCAGCATATTCGCTAACCTGATCAGCAATTCCATTAAGTACCGCGCCACCGACCGAAAATGTAAAATCAGTATCCGTTCCCGCGTCACGCAATCTGCTTGCGTACTCGAATTTGAAGACAATGGTATTGGTATAGATTTGGAACGCCACAGCGACAAGATTTTCGGATTGTACAAGCGTTTTCACCTCCATGTAGACGGTACAGGTATCGGATTGCACCTAGTAAAATCACAAGTAGAAGCATTGAACGGACACGTAGCCATTACGAGCACCGTAAACGAAGGAACTAAATTCACTATTGAATTATACTATGAATAGAGACCACATGATCATGCTGGTGGACGACGACACGATCCACAATTTTATTACTGAACATTTCCTCAAAGACAACTATCCGCCGGTACAGGTCGTATCGTTTACGAATCCGGAAGAAGCACTGCAACACATCAGTGCTATTCCGGCCAACCGAGAGCTGAGTTTTCCAGACGTAATTTTTCTAGACATTAGA
>CAINVI010000296.1 GCA_903854075.1 Candidatus Pollutiaquabacter sp.
ACCGTCTTTTTCTTCAACGGTCACGTGCTCTTTCAAGGTGGTTGCCAGTGATAATCCGGCGTAATCAGCTGCAATCGGATAACGACGATGATTCCGGTCAACGAGTACTACGGTGCGAATCTTTCGAAGGTCTATACTTAGGAAAGGTCGTAGTGCATACAACAGCGTTTTTCCGGAATTCAGTACATCATCGACAACAATGACCACCTTTCCTTCCATGTTGTCAGCAGATAAGGAAAACTCAACATCGCCTGCCGTCTGTTGGTGTTTGTTGATACGCAAGGTGGCGCTGATCACTTGGAGCGGTGAAATGGAGCGGATGGCTTCTGCCAGCCGGACCGCCACTTGATTGCCCGATTGCAAGATGCCTACGATGACCACTTCTTTTTCGTCCGCGTTATCTTCATAAAGTTGCCAGGCCAGGCGACTGATGCGCTGTTGAACTTGTTGATTGGAGAGTAGAAGTGTACGCGACATATCAATTATTACTAGTAGGAAGTAAGTCGTCCTCCTTTATAAAAACGATGCTGGTAGTAAGGTTCGTCCAAATCGCTGATGATGACACCACTTTGAGTGCTGGCATGTGCAAATTTGTTTTGACCTAAATAAACGCCTACATGTGAGATGCGTGAAGGATGAATTTTAAAGAAAACCATATCGCCTTCCCGAAGGTCGTCACGGTTAAGTGCCTCGCATTTGGTGAAGATATCCCGTGATCCGCCCTGCAATTCGGTATTGAAGACTTGGGAATAAAGCACTGATACGAAACCGGAACAATCGATGCCACTGCGAGAATCACCGGCATAACTGTAAGGCGTTCCTAACCAGTCACTGACCAGTTCGTAGAGTCGTGGATTCGCAATATAATTGATATCATAGCCCAGACGGTTGGAATAAATGAAGCACCATTCAAGCTGTAATTGTTCGGGATCAGTGAACGACGATTCCTCCACCATCCGCGCATTTGTTTCAGGAGTGCCTGAGTCTCCCGCGGCAACGATACTGGTTAAGGTAAGCAATACGGCAAATGCTGTTTTTTTCATAATTAAATCGTTAAACGATACGTTGTAACAACACTACATTTTCCACGTGCGTAGTATGCGGAAACATATCGACCGGCTGAATTTTTTCAATTCGATAATCGGTCGATAGCAATTGTATATCCCGCGCTTGTGTGGTTGGATTACAACTAACGTAAACGATTCGAACAGGTTTCAGTTCCAGTATTTTTTGCACGACATCCGGGTGCATGCCGGATCGTGGCGGATCGGTGATGATCACGTCAGGAAGTCCGTTTTTTGCAATAAAATCGTTGTTAAATGCGTCTTTCAGGTCTCCGGCGACGAAAGCCACATTGTCTATTTTATTGTTGGCTGCATTAATTCCCGCATCGGCTATGGCGTCATCCACATAATCAATACCGGCAACATGTTTTGCTGCTTTTGCTACAAATTGCGCTATCGTTCCGGTGCCGGTATACAAATCATACACATTTTCTGCACCGGTCAGTCCGGCGAAATCACGCGTGATACGATACAGGGCATAGGCCTGATGAGAGTTGGTCTGATAAAAGGATTTAGCACTGATTTTGAAAGTGAGTCCCTCCATCTCTTCCAAAATATGATCCCGTCCACTGAAACAAACCACGTCCTGATCGAAAATCGTGTCGTTCCTTTTTTCGTTGATAATATACAGGAGGGAAGTGATTTCAGGAAAGCTGTCACGAACGTGCTCCAGCAGTCCAATCCGTTCTTTTTCTTGTTCTTTTTTAAAAACTATAATCACCATCCATTCGCCGGTAGAGGTAGAGCGGACGATCACATTTCGGAGAAATCCTTCTTGACTGACCGGATTGAAGAATTCAAGACCATGCTTTACGGCATACTCTTTTATGGAATTGCGAATGGTATTCGAGCGATTGTCTTGAAGGTGACACGTGGTTATATCGAGAATCTTGTCAAATCGTCCAGGAATATGAAAGCCGAGTCCGGGTGAGGAGATTGGTTCGCCGGATGCGATCTCTTCAGCAGTTAGCCAACGCCGGTCGGCAGCAGCATAATCCAATCGATTTCTGTAGGCGAACACTTCGGCGGATCCCAGGATCGGTAATAATTCAGGAAATTCCACTTTGCCAATACGCTCAAAGGCATCGGTGACTAACTTTTGTTTAAACGCCAGCTGCCTTTCGTAAACGATATGTTGTAGTTTACAACCGCCACAAGTTCCAAAGTGCGCACAGCGTGGAGTGGTGCGGTCTGCCGAAGTTTCCAATAGCTCAACGATCTTGGCTTCCCCGTAGTTTTTTTTGGTACGGTAAACCTGGACATTGACTAGGTCGCCCGGTGCTGCGCCTTCAATGAATAGCACTGCACGATCTACCCTTGCAATACCATGTCCTTCGGTGGTCAGGTCTTCTACCCGAACCTGCTCCAGTACGTCTCCTCTTTTAAATGGTAATTTCACGGTGTAAAATTACGGTCATTTTTCGGTTTTACCCCGAATAGGAGGATTATTAAACGACTTTTCCGGGATAATTCGAGCAACTTATCCTTTAAAACAAGCAGTTGGCAGAAATAGAACAATTTCGGGCAAATCATTGATTAACTTTGCACTATAGATCAAAATGGTTGGCCGCCCTGCAGGTCATCCTCACCGGAAGTCCATATCAGCTATGAGCTCTACTACAGTACATCAGACCTTATCAGAACTTGCGATAGCCAGGGAAGACCGTTATGGTGCGCATAATTACCATCCTTTGCCGGTAGTCTTGGAGCGAGGAGAAGGTGTTTTTGTTTGGGATGTTGA
>CAINVI010000297.1 GCA_903854075.1 Candidatus Pollutiaquabacter sp.
GACCATACGACGTGAGTGCGTAGTGTCATTCTTTGACCGGGTAATGAGCGGCTCGACATAGACACGCAACGCCTTGGCTTTTGCCAATGTGGTATTGATACGCTTAGCCAAGATCAAGGACGCAGCCATGTTGGACAACATTGCATGACGGTGACTGGTCGTCCTTCCGAGGTGATTATGTTTACGATTGTGACGCATAGTAGCTTGTTTTTACTGACTGCCGGTGCTTATACAGCCGGCCGATTAATTCAATTTATTAGTCCTTCTTTCTTTCCAAGTATTTAGAAACGTTCATGCCAAAGGTAAGGTTCTTGGCACGCACCAACTCTTCCAATTCAGTCAGGGATTTCTTTCCAAAGTTACGGAATTTAAGAAGGTCGGATTTGTTGTACGATACCAGATCGCCCAACGTTTCTACATCAGCGGCCTTAAGGCAGTTGAGAGCGCGTACTGACAAGTCAAGATCAACCAGCTTGGTATTCAACAATTGACGCATATGCAGCGTGTTCTCATCCAGCTCTTCGGTAGGCGTCTTCTCTTTCGTTTCGAGGGTAATCTTCTCGTCAGAGAACAACATGAAGTGGTGAATCAGAATTTCTGCCGCTTCTTTCAAAGCCTCTTTTGGGTGGATGGAACCATCCGTTCCAATTTCAAGAACGAGTTTTTCGTAGTCGGTCTTTTGCTCGACACGATAGTTCTCAACTGCATATTTTACATTACGGATCGGAGTGTAAATAGAATCTACGAAGATTGTTCCGATAGGAGCATTAGCAGTTTTGTTCTCTTCTGAAGGAACATAACCACGTCCTTTATTAATCTGAATATCCATCGTAATACGGACGCTAGGCTCCATATTGCAAATCACCAGATCAGGGTTCAACACCTGAAAAGCTGTGGTGAACTTACTGATATCACCGGCTGTAAGCTGATTCTTACCGCTTACGGTAATCGTCACTTTTTCCGTTTCCGTACCCTGAATCTGCTGCTTGAAACGAACCTGCTTCAGGTTGAGAATGATTTCGGTAACGTCTTCTACAACACCTTTGATGGTAGAAAACTCATGATCAGCTCCGGAAAGACGTACGGAAGTGATGGCAAAACCTTCGAGGGAGGACAAAAGAATCCGGCGAAGGGAGTTGCCTATGGTAATTCCATAACCTGGCTCAAGTGGACGGAATTCGAAAACCCCGTTGCGGTCATCACTATTGACCATGATCACTTTGTCCGGTCGTTGAAAGGCGAGGATAGCCATTGTATAGGTTGTTGGTTTTAGGTTAGAGGATGTAAGACGGCCGATGGTATCAGCCACTAATTTTACTTGGAGTACAATTCGACAATCAACTGCTCCTTGATATTTTCCGCAATCTGATCACGGGAAGGAAGGTTGATGATTTTTCCGGACATGGAAGCTTTATCGAATTCCAACCAGGAATGCTTGTTGACGTGACCTGTCATTTGACCGGTGATGATCTCCAACGCTTTGGATTTTTCACGCACAGCGACAACGTCGCCTGCTTTGCAGGTATAAGAAGCGATATTAACCACTTTACCGTTTACAGTGATATGACGGTGACCGACAATCTGACGAGCCGCACGACGCGTCGGAGCGATTCCCATACGGTACACTACGTTATCCAGACGTGCTTCGATCAATTGCAACAGGTTTTCACCGGTAATACCGGTTTTACGCAATGCACGATCAAAAATGCGCGCAAACTGGCGCTCAAGGATGCCGTACATCAGTTTAACCTTCTGTTTTTCCTGCAACTGAACTGCGTATTCAGACTGCTTAGAACGCTTCTTTGAAACGCCGTGCTGTCCCGGAGGATAATTCTTCTTCTCGAGCGCTTTGTCTGGACCGAAGATCGGCTCACGGAAACGACGTGCGATCTTTGAGGTAGGGCCGGTATATCTTGCCATGATGGATTAATTTCTTTGTTGGGTGGTTGTAGGTAATGAAAATGAAATCAGACGCGACGATGTCCTGGAGGACGGCAGCCATTGTGAGGGATTGGTGTGATATCCACGATTTCCGACACTTCAATACCGGCTTGCGCCAGCGTACGGATAGCAGACTCACGTCCTGCACCTGGACCACGAACGAAGACTTTCACCTTACGAAGGCCCATGTCATAGGCTGTCTTAGCACAATCACTCGCTGCCAACTGAGCAGCGTAAGGTGTGTTTTTCTTAGAACCTTTAAAGCCCATTTTGCCTGCAGAGCTCCAGGAAATAACCTGTCCGGTTTCGTTGGTCAGTGATATGATCACGTTGTTGAAAGTAGAGCTCACGAACGCTTTGCCGGTAGCTTCCACCTTTACAACTTTCTTCTTTGCCGTTTTGGCTTTGTTGGATGATGATGTTGCCATAGTGATCAATTACATTTTGGTTGCCTTCTTCTTGTTGGCGACAGTTTTACGTTTTCCTTTGCGGGTACGGCAATTCGTACGGGTACGTTGACCGCGGACAGGAAGTCCGTTACGGTGGCGGATACCACGGTATGAATTGATGTCCACCAGGCGTTTGATGTTCAACTGAACTTCTGAACGGAGAGCACCTTCAACTTTCAATTCATTGATGATCGTACGAAGTTTGTTCAACTGATCGTCGTTCCACTCACTGACTTTAGTATTGAAGTCAATACCGGCATCCGTAAGGATGCGCTGCGCCGTGGAGCGGCCGATGCCGAAGATGTAGGTGAGACCGATTTCGCCTCGTTTGTTTTTTGGTAAGTCAATACCAGCAATACGTGCCATTTATGCTTGGATTATATTGGTTGCAGTGAATGAATTCGATTAACCCTGACGTTGCTTGAAACGCGGATTCTTTTTGTTAATGACGTACAGCCGGCCTTTCCGGCGTACGATGACGCAATCTACACTGCGTTTCTTGATGGCGGGTTTAACTTTCATCGCTTGGTTCATTTTGACTGCGGCGAACCACAGTCTATTGGGGGTTATTTGTATCGATAAGTAATACGTCCTTTGGTCAGGTCATACGGTGACATTTCCACCTTTACCTTGTCGCCCGGCAAAATCTTGATATAGTGCATCCTCATCTTGCCTGAAATGTGCGCGATAATCTCATGGCCGTTTTCCAGCTCCACTCGGAACATGGCGTTCGACAATGATTCGATGACTACACCGTCTTGCTCTATACTGGCTTGTTTTGCCAAAGTCGTTTCCTTTTAATTTACTTTTTAACGTTCGTATTCGATTTGAGGGCTTCTTCGACGAACACGAAGGAGCTTAATATATCGGCAGTTCCCTTTTTCACTGCCACCGTATGTTCGAAGTGAGCAGACGGTTTATTATCCGCCGTACGCACCGTCCAACCGTCACGCTCATGAACAATCGACTTTACGCCCATGTTGATCATCGGCTCGATTGCTATCACCAGTCCCTCTTTCAAGGTCATCCCTGCACCCCGTTTTCCGTAATTCGGAACCTCGGGCTTTTCGTGAAGGTGGCGTCCTATTCCGTGTCCGACCATTTCCCGGACAACTGAATAACCACTGGCTTCTGCATGCTGCTGGATAGCGGCACTCACATCTCCCATTCTATTTCCGGCAATCGCAAAGGTGATACCTTGCTCAAGACTTTCACGCGTGACGCGAAGAAGGTTCATCGTTTCATCCTTAACATCGCCCACCCCGAAGGTGAACGCGGAATCTCCGTAAAAACCATTTTTCAACACGCCGCAATCAACAGAACAAATATCGCCGTCCTTCAACTCCGTCTTTCCAGGTATACCGTGTACCACCTGTGAATTAACAGAGATACACAACGTATTCGGGAATCCGTTGTAATTCAGGAACGCGGGAACTGCACCTTGATCGCGGATATAACTCTCCGCTACACGATCCAATTCCAGTGTCGTGATTCCGGGCCGGATGACTTTCGCCACCTCAGCTAGGGTTTTTGCAACAAGTAAAGAACTTTCTCTGATAAGTTCGATCTCTTCCTGTGTCTTGTAATAGAGCATGCCAGGCAGGAACGTACGTATCAGACAGCAGAAGCAGCAGCCGACGACCGGCCTTTGATTCTACCACTCTTCATTAAGCCATCGTAATGACGCATCAACAGGTGGCTCTCAATCTGCTGAAGCGTATCAAGGACAACTCCCACCATAATCAACAGAGAAGTACCTCCGTAAAAGCTGGCGAAGTTGTTGTTAATATTCATAAGTATAGCAAGCGTAGGCATGATAGCAATGAACGCCAGGAAAATAGCTCCTGGCAAAGTGATACGCGACATCACTTCATCAATGAAATCTGCTGTACTGCGACCCGGCTTAACTCCCGGAATGAAACCATTGTTACGCTTCATGTCATCCGCCATTTGATTTGGATTGACCGCAATCGCCGTATAGAAATACGTGAAGAGGATGATCAACGTAGCGAACACAAAGTTGTACCAGAAGGAAGTGAAATTTCCGAAGGTGGTTAAAATACCTTGGGATGCACTGGCATCCGGGAAGAACTGAGCTACGGTTGCCGGAATGAACATGATCGCCTGAGCGAAAATGATCGGCATTACTCCGGAAGCGTTTACTTTAAGCGGAATGTACTGACGAACACCGCCGTATTGTTTATTGCCTACAATTTTCTTGGCGAAATTAACAGGAATACGTCGCGTTCCTTGCACCAGAAGAATTACAAAGGCCACCACTGCAGCCAATGCGACTAACTCCAGCAAGAGAACTACAAGACCACCGCCCTGATTCACACGAGACGCCACTTCGTCACGGAAAGCTGACGGGAGACGAGAAATAATTCCGATCATAATGATCAGGGAAATTCCGTTTCCGATTCCCTTGTCAGTGATCTTCTCACCTAGCCACATAACAAACATGGTACCGGCAACAAGTATTACGATAGAAGTAAACCAGAACTGGAACGGGGATACTAATTCAGGGTTGGACACTGA